>NZ_JBHWIJ010000034.1:0-16398 GCF_042732255.1 Kitasatospora sp. NPDC059803
GGGGCTGGTTCTGCGTCTGGGGCTGGGTCTGCGGGGCTCCGCCTCCGCCTCCCGCTGCGGCACCACCACCACCACCGCCGCCGCCACCGCCGCCACCGCCCTGGTTGGCCGGTGCACCACCGCCCGTGTTCTTGCCCGCGTCCGGCTTCCCGCTGGTCGACGGCGCACCGCCGCCCGCCGGGACCCGACCCGCGAACGGTACGGCCTGGCCGCCGCCCTGGTCCGGCACGGCACCGCCGGCCGCGGCGGCCGCCCCACCGGCCGCAGCCGCGCCGGCGTCACCGGGCGGCGGGCCCTCGACCGGCTGAGCGACCTGCACGGGCTGCTCGCCCACCGGGTTCCCCGGAGCGTCGGCACCCGGGACGAACCCGTTACCGCCGTCCTGCTGCGTGTACCCGGCCGGCGGCGGACCGTCCGCACCGGACGGACCGGGGTCGTCCCCGCCGAACTTCGCGATGCCCAGCGGCACCCCGACCAGTACCAGGCCCGCGATCACGGCCGCGGCCACCATCGGCCGCGAGATCCGGCGCGGCCCGACGCCCTCCTCCTCGGCCGGGGACGGGCCCGGGACGGCGGTCACACCGGCGGGCGCCTCGGCGGCCGCGGCGGCGGCGCCCGCGGCAGGCGTCGCGGCCTCGACGGCGGGCACGGCGCCGGCGGCGGGCACCGCCGCGGGCTCGACCTCGGCAGGCTCCGCCTTCGCGGGCTCGGCCTTGGCGGGCTCCGCCTTCGCGGACGCGGCGCTCGCGGACGCAGTGCTCGCGGACGCAGCGCTCGCGGACGATGCCGGGCGGGCCTCCAACTCCTCGGGCACGACCCATGCCACAGCGGGTAGCTGGATCCCGCCGCCCTCCGCCCCTTCCGTCCGACTCCCCCGGCCGCTCCGGTCCTTGCCCACCCTGGCCCCCTGGCCCTCGATGACGATGCTCGGCAGGGACGGCCGCCGGTCGGCCCCGGTCGAGGCGGCCGAACGGCACGTCCACCCGTCTTGACGGACGCGAGGTGCCCGGAGGTTCAGCTGCGGACGAACTCGTCAGCCGTTCGGCTTCCGGTCCTTGCTCTGGCCACGCCCTCCTCGGTGGCCGCCCCCTCGTCCCCGGCCCCGGCCGTGCCCGGACCCCTGGTTGCTCCCGCCGGCCGGGGTCGACCCGGATCCGCCGGTGGGCTGCGGGGGCGTGGTCGTTTGCGGGGCAGTGCTCGACTGCGGGGCGGTGGAGGTTTGCGGAGTGGTGGTGGTCGGCGGAGTGGTGGTGGACTGCCCGGAGGCCGTCCCCTTGGTGTCCTTCGGGGCCGAGCTCGACGACTCGTCGGCGTCCTCGAATTCGGAACCCGTATCGGTATCGGCGGCGGGGTCGGAGTCGGAGATGTACGGCTCGTCATGACTGCCCATTCCGGGCGAGAAGCCCTGGGGGGCGACGATCACACCGTCGACGAAGTCGAGCTTCGCCGTGCCGCCCTTGATGGGCACGTCGGTCCCGGTGATCTTCGCCGTCAGGTCGGCCATCGCCTCCTTGTGCTGCGTGATGCAGTTCGGTGCCGCCCAGCCGCCGAAGATCTTTCCGTGGGTACCACCCGTCACCACGACGAAGCCGAGGTCCTTCGCGATGTGCTTGTTGAAGATGGCATGGCCCCAGTGGCACGCCATGCAGTCGCGCTTCCTGCCACCGATCGGCCACGGCGTGAGCCCCAGCTGGTCGGCCCTTCCCTTGCCCTTCTCCTCGGCCGTCGGCCCACTCCCGCGGCTGGGCGCGTCGCCGTCCGAGTCCTCGCTGTCAGAGTCCTCGCCGTCCGTCTTCTCGTCGTCCGTCTTCTCGTCGTCCGTCTTCTCGTCGTCCTTCGCCTCGCCGTCCTTCGCCTCGCCGTCCTTCTTCTGCCCCTCCTCCGTCGCGTCGTCCTTCGCCTCGGCTTCCTGCGTCCCCTCGCTCGCCGCCTTCGCCTTCTCGGCCTCCTCCGTCTCCTTCTTCTTGGCCTCTTCCGCCGCCTTCGCCTCTTCCGCCGCCTTCGCCGCCTTCGCGGCCTCGAACTTCGCCCGCATCCGCGTCTCGACCTCGTTCAGGAGGTCCATCTCACCGTGGAGGCATCCCGTGTCCTTGTCCCTCTCGTTGGGGTGCCACACGATCTTGTTCGGGTCCTTCAGCGCCTCGCGGACCGCATCGAATCCTCCGCCGTGGTCGTCGAAGCCCAGGAAGTCCTTGTCCCGGTACTTCCCGTCCCGAATCTCGCGGAGCTTCCCCAGGTCGTGGTTCCTACCGTCCTGGCCCTCCGGCGTGTCGAGGCTCCTCAGACGGTTGGTCGCATCCGTCCTCTTCTGCTTCTTCATTCCGGAGTTACCCGCGACATGGACCGCGCCGTCAATGACGGTCAGGGCGAGGTGCGGCGTGCCGATGACCTTGAAATTCTCGCCATTGCCGTACCGGTCGACGTCCATCATGACTCGCGCCATCCGGTCCAGGGAGCGGCCGAAGGCTCCGCGCAGCGAGTCGGTCTCCTGTCCCAAGGGTGCGTCAAGGCTGGGCGCGCGCAGGTCGAGAGGCTGCTCGGAGCCGGCTTCGCCGGGCGTTCCCTTGACGATGTAGAGCTGCCCGTCCCTTTCGACCACGCGCGCGATCTGGCTGCCCGACTGCGAGGTCGAGCGGGGCCCCCTGTTCCCTCCCGTCGCCACGGTTCCACGCCCACGACCGGCCCCGGGCACCGCAGCAGCATCGGCGCTAGCCGCACGACCACGCCCACGACCAGCCCCGGGCGGCACCGCATCGGTGTTGGTCCCACGACCACGCCCACGACCAGCCCCGGGCGGCACCGCAGCAGCATCGGTGTTGGCCCCACGACCACGCCCAGCCTGGGTTCCGCCGCCGGAGCCGTTCCCGCCCCCCGCTCCGTTGTTCGGCCCCCGCGACTTCGGCGGGGCCGCAGCAGCCGAACTGCTGCCGGCTCCGGCGGGGTTGAGGATCTGCTGGATCAGGTCGGCCGCGGACGGCGGCTGCGGCGGTGCGGGCGGCTCAAGGTCCTCGACGTCCCCCTCGCCGTCGACGGCGTGCAGGAACTCGCGGAAACCCTCCAGCATCCCGTTGTCCGCGCGGGTCGCGTGGACCGGGTTGACCGGGCCGGCCTGGGCGGTGTCCGGCTCCTCTCCGAAGAGCCGCTCCAGGATCGGCAGCAGTTCGGGCTGGTGCTCGCGCACCCACCCGGCACCGTTGTTGCGGGGCAGACGGGTGTCCGGGTCGTTGCCGCGGTTGGTCCCGAGGTACACGTTGGCGAGCTGGGCGAAGAACTCCCGCTCGTCCGAGGACGAGTAGTTGCCGACCAGGTTGCCCTTCTCGTCGTACACCGAGCCGTCGGGCCAGGCCGCGGTCGACCTGGTGTCGAACAGTTGGCTCAGGGTGTCGGCCATGTGGCTGCCCAGGAACACGTCCCGTACGAGTTCGCGCTCCTCGTCGGTCAGGCTGAACTCGTGCAGGGCGTGGGCGAGTTCGTGGGTGGTGGAGGAGTAGCCGTCCGCAAGGCCCGACACCTCGCCGGTGTCGGTGTCGGTGTCGGTGTCCTCACCGATGCTGGTCTCCTCGCCGAGCAGGTTCTCCTCGGTCACCGCGATGCGCTCGCGCTCGGCCGCGCCACGGACGGTCTCCCAACGGCGGCCGCCCTCGCCGACGGTGGTGCCGGCCAGGTGGTGGAAGCCCTCGACCTCGGTCATCGCGACGTCGCGCGGCACGACCACCACGCGTACCTCCCGCAGCAGCAGGCCGGCGGCGACCTCCGGATTCTGGAGGACCAGCTCCAGCTCGGCGTGCGCCTTCTGCCGCGCCGATACCGGCCGGTGAACCCGGTGGTCGACATCCACCAGCAAGCGGGCGGCCGCCGTCGCGAACTCCGCCGAGGACAGCCCGTCCCGCAGAGGCCCGACGAAGTCGGTGTCCGCCGCGAGGGAGCGACGGGTCTCGGGCGAGAGGGAGTCCAGGGTCAGGAGGCGGTCGTGCGGACTCAGCTCCAGGATGTCGGACGCCCTCGGCGGCCCGGCGAGCGGAGGCGGCGGAGGCGGCGTGGGCAGCGTGGGCAGCGTGGGCGCAACCGGCTCCACGTGCTCAGACTCAGGCGCAGGCACCGGCAGAGGCACCGGCACCGGCTCCTGCTCCACGTGCGGCGGAAGCGGCGGCACTACCGGCTCCACATGCGCAGGCGCAGGCGCAGGCGCAGGCACCGGCACCGGCACCGGCACCGGAGCAGGCTCCTGCTCCTGCTCGTGCTCCACACGCGGCGGAGGCGGCGGAGGCAGCGTGGGCACAACCGGCTCCACGTGCTCAGCCGCAGGCACCTGTTCCACGCGCGGCGGAGCGGTATCGGGTACTGGTACGGGTTGCACGCTCCAAGGGCCGGGGCCGAAATCGGCGCCGCCGGTGTAGAGGTCCGTCGCGCCGATCTCGATGACCCGGTTGACCTCGGCCTCGTCGTCCGTGGGGCTGACGCCGAAGCTCAGCAGCACCGGTACGCCGTTCTCGTCCGTCCGGCCGGTGGCGACGGCCACGTGGTTGCCCTGACCGTAGACCACGATGTCGCCCTCGCGGGGCAGCGGGGTGTCGTGGGCGGTCGAGTCGTAGCTGGTCCTGGTGTGCGGGAGCAGGCGGGAGATCAGGTTCTTCGTCCACTGCGGTCCGTCCAGACCGCTCGCGTACGTGTCGTGGATCCACTCCCAGGAGACCAGCCCCTGGGAGTGCGCGGTGAGCAGGACGGACTCCCAGCAGTTGAGCGTGCTGCCGGCCGCGAGCGGCGGCGGCTGGTCCGCCGGGCCGTCCAGTGCCCAGGTGGCGAAGTCCGTCTTCTCCAGGTCGAGCGCACCCGAGGCGCGCCATTCCAGGACGACCCCACGCCGGGCCAGGTCGCGCATGGCGTCCGCGACTTGGCGGCCGCCGTCCGGAACGGGCAGGTCGAACCGGCCGCCGAGGTGGTCGGCGCGCAGCGCGAGCAGGCCGTCGAGGAAGGCCTGCGGCGGCGGGCCCGCGGCGGCTCCGGAGGCGTGGGCTCCGGCGAGGGCGGCGAGCGCGGCGTCGTCGAGCAGCCCGAGCTCGTGCAGTCGGCGACCCGCCGCCAGCACGTCGTCCGGACGGTTCACCGCGCCGGGGCCGATGCTGTCGGTGAGTTCCAGGCCGAGTGTGCGGGCCTGCTCGGGCGACAGCGCCGAGCCCAGGTGCCCGGTCACCGCCCGTACCAGCGGCTCGACGGCCGCCTCGGGTACCGGGCTCTTCAGCGGCGGCGCGTTGCGCAGCCTGACCCGGCGCTCCTCGATCTTTCGGAGCAGCGGCTCGGCCTGCTGCCGTACGGCCTCGGCGTCCACCGGCTCCAGGGCGCCCAGTTCCTCCAGCCGACGGGTCAACTGCAGGACGTCCGAGGGGGCGTTGTTGTGCCGGCCCTCGGCGCCGACGAAGGCCCCCGAGGCCATCCGCAAGCCGTTCCGGTTTCCGGGCACACCCCGGTTGGCCTGCGCCAGCAGGAACTGGGGCGGCTGCGGGGCGGGTTGTTCCTGCTGGTGCTGCGGCTCGGTGTCGGTGTCCTTCGGCGGTTCCGGGGCCTCGGGCTGCTTGGGCTGCTCCTGGCCCTGGCTCTCCTGCTCGGGCTGCTCCTCGGCCTTGTCGTTCTGCTCGGACTGCTCCTCGGGCTGCTCCTCGGCCCGGTTCTCCTGGTGGATCTCCGGCTCGGACTCCTTGGGCTGTTCCTTGGGCTGTTCCTTGGGCTGTTCCTTGGGCTGTTCCGCGTCCTGTTCCTTGGGCTCTTCCTTGTCCTGCCCGGTGGGCTTCGGGGCGGGCGGCTTCAGCTGTCCGGAGGCGCCACCGAGCAGTTCGGCGACCTGCCCCGCGATGTCGTTCGACGCCGGGGCGGCAGGCTTCGGCTCCGCAGGCTTCAGCTCCTCAGGCTTCGGCTCCGCAGGCTTCAGCTCCTCGGGCTTCGGCTCCTCCTCCGTGTCCGGCCGGAGGCTGTACGGGTCGGACGGCCGTCGGCCCGTGCGCCAGTTCTCCTTGGTGAAGTAGGTGTCGTCCGGCCCGGTGTACTCCCGCGTGATCGACTTCTTCGGGATGCCCACCACGACCGGGACGTCACCGGTCACCGTCCGCGGCCGCCACGACCAGGGGCCGGAGCGGTGCCCGAAGGAGATCGTGAACTTCACGTGTCCCTGGAAGCGCACCAGCGGCTCGGGGAACTTGGAGTTGGCCACGGCCCGTTCGGCGAGGGTGCGTTCACCGCCGGTGCGGCGGCCCGCGCCGCCGCCGAAGGTGATCCCGGCCATGATCTTGCCCTTGACCTTGGAGAACTCGACGCCGAGCTGGCCCATCAGCTGGGTCATCCGGGAGGACAGCGCCCGCTCGGTGAAGCGGGTCGCCAGTTCGGCGGACTGGGCGATCTCCGACTTCTTCTCCTCACGCCCCTGGCCGAGGCCGACCAGTTCGGCCTTGACCGTGACGCTGACCGTGTCGAGGACGCCCAGCCGGAGGGTCTTGACCCGCTCCCCTCCCGCCGTCAGGTCCGGGAGGGCGTCGATCAGGGGGCCCCGGTCGAACATCCGCCTGAGCTTGCGCATGGCGGCCGAGTTCTCGTTCAGCCGGAACTCGTTCCGGCCCAGGGTGGTGAGCAGGTTGCGCAGCGATCCGACGTCGGGCAGGTCGACGACCAGGTCCTCGGAGCGGAGGCCCTCCCAGACCTCCCTGGGCGGCACGGGGTGGGTGATCTCGTTGGTTCCACGCTTCGGCTTGACGGTCTCCCGACCGGGGCGCGGGGCCTGGTAGGAGGCCTCCTCCCGGGTGGTGACCGGCTGCGTGTCGGAGGTCTCCAGCAGGACCTCGAAACCCACCTCGACGGCGACGGTGGCCTGCCGGCGACCCCGCCCCCGCGTCGTCGGCGCGGCGGGCGTGCTCGGGCCGCCGGCGCCGTGCGGGGTGGCCGGGGCGGCGTTCTCCGCGTTGCCGTCCTTGGGAGCCTCCTCCTTCAGGGGCTCCTTTCCGGCCTCCTTCGCGGCCTCCTTCGCCGCCTCCTGGTCCCGCCAGGAGCGGGCCGACTCCTGGATCCGCCGGCCCTGCCGATCGAGTTCGTCTCCGAACGGCTTGGGCAGAGGCGCACCCTCAGGCAGCTTCTCGGTCTCGCGACGGAGCGCCTCCTGGCGAAGGCGCTCGGTCCGCGCCTCCTCGGGGAGCGTGCCGCGGACGGGCCGCGCCGACCCCTTGCGGCGCATCTCGACCTGGATCATCGCGGCGCCCTCGAAGACGCTGCCGGCGACCTTGGTCTTGGTCGCCACACCGGTCCGGCCGACGCCGTCGTGCTCCGCGGTCCGTTCCTGGCCCCGGACGTGGCTCAGAGTGCCGCCGGCCACGACGGCGACGGGCACCGCCCCGAGCGGGTCGGTGGTGCCCACCACCCGCGCGGTGAAGGTCTCGTCGGTGCCCCGGTTCTGGCCGGCCGTCCCGTCGGGGCCGCCGTGGGCGACGCCGCTGCTGCCGCCGGTCGCGAACTCGGTCTCGACCGTGTCGGCGGTGTGCCGCATCTCCCGTACGCCGGCCCATCGGAGCACGACGGTGCCACCGGGCACCTTCACGAGGAGCTCCTGGCCGGCCATCAACGCCCGCAGCCGGGACTGCAGCGCTCCCGGCAACAGGGCAGGCGCCAACCTCCGCCGGACCCGCCCCCAGCTCGCGCCGTACACCTCCCGTCCGCGGCCGTCGAGCTGGTCCAGCAACGAGGTGCGGACGACCTGGCCGGCGCCCGTCGGCTGGGCGCCGACGGGGGGCTTCGGCGTCCCGTCCTCCTGGCCGGCCGCGCCGCCCTTGGGTTCCGGGGCCCAGACCCGCAGCACCACGTCGGAGCCGCTCAGCACGCCGGAGGAGACGATCCGCTCCGGCACCGAACGGAAGGTGCCGGGGGCCGGGGCGACGCCGGTCTTCGGGTCGATGGGCAGTTCACGGACCGGGAACACGAAGTCCGCCGCGGTGACGGCGGTCGTCCCGCCCGAGGCGTGGGCGAGATTCCGCCGGTCCGACCGGTCGAGCAGCACCTTCGGCAGCGTCGACTTCGCCACGATCTCGATGTCGAAGGCCACGTCACCGGTGAACCGGGCCGCGCGCTCGACCGTCTTCTCCTTCTCGGACCGGCCGGTCACGGCGTCCCGTGTCGCGCCCACCGTCTCCTGCACGGCGGACGACTGGCCGAGCGTCACCGCGACGTACGGGAACTTCCCCTCGATCGCCGCCGCCACGCTGACTCCGCTGCGCACGTCGCGAAGCGCCCCGATGGACGACACCGTCTCACCGCCGCGCTCGAACTCGCACTTCTCGATCAGCTCCTGGTAATCCCGCATGGTCACCTTGGCCCGGGCGACCCGGACCTCGACGGTGAACCCTTGATGCGACACCGAGACGCTCAGGCTGCCTCCGGTGGTGAGGGCCGACAGTCGGGGGCGCAGCGCCGTCTCGTCGAGGCGGGGGGCGAGGGCGGCCTCGACCCAGGCCCAGTGACGGCCGAACAGCGGCTTCAGCTTGGCGCCCACGGCGTCGAGGACGGCCCGCGCGTCCTGCAGTCCCAGCACGGGGTCGGACGGTCCGAGTTCGCCGGTCCGGGACACCCGGGACGGCGGCTGCACGCTGGGCGTCCGGTCCGGCGCGAGGATCGGCTTGGGGGCCTTCGGGAGGAGCGGGATGTTCTCGACGCCCGGCGTCTCCTCGACGACCGGGGCCTCCTCCACCTGCGCGGCCTCGTCGGCGTGCTGGACCTCCTCGCGGTCGAACACCAGGCGGGCCGGGCGAAGACCCTCGCCCTCCGGCGTGCGGTGCGGTGCGGTCAGGGACTGCGGGACGGCCAACAGCGTCCGGACCAGGGCCCGTTGGGGCGCGGTCGAGCCGTCCCCGCCGTTCTCGACGACCTTGAGGTCGAGCTCGACGGTGGCCAGGTAGACGACCATCTTCTCGGCGAACTTCGCGTTGGCGGTACCGCTGACGGAGTCCGCCGCCCGGTCGCCGCTGCGCCACCGGGTGGTACGGCCGGCTCCGCCGGAGGCCGCCATAACGGTGTGGGCCCTGAACTCGGGCCCGCCCTGGAACTGGCCGCCCGCCGCGTGGAAGGAGTTCTCCCGGACGCCGCCGGCATCCGCCCACTCGTTCACGACGTTCAGCTCGGCGTCCTTCTCGAACTCCCGAACGTACTCCAGCTTCTGGACCTTGGCTCCGGCCAGCACCAGGGCGTCCCGCTCGCCGGTCCTGACCAGCAGCGGCGACTGGAGGTCGATGCCGTGGGTCATCCCGGTCAGCAGGGCCCCGAGCCGCTCGCTGCGGAAGGCCCCGCGCACCAACGGGCCGAGCTCGTTCCAGCCCTGAGCACCGAAGGTGCGGCGCCCCAGCGTCTCCAGGACCTCCCTGAGCGGCCCGACGGGCTCGGTGGTGCTCCCGGGAACGTGCGGGACGACATCGAGCACGACCGTGCCCGGCGGCAGTCCGGTCTTGCCCTTCGCCGGGTCGGAACCCCACAGCTCGGGCTTGGGCTCCCGCGCGGGGGAGCCGGGGTCCAGCTCCGGCCCCTGGAGCGGTCCGGGTTCGGCGTCGGGACGGAACGTGCTTTCCGTGCCGCCTGCTTGGCATTCCGCGGTGTCGAAGAGCACCCGGAAGGCCAGCCGTGTCGTCGCCCGCTCCGGGGAGACGACTCCCTCCGGGTCCCAGTGCGCCAGGGCGAGTTCGGCGGTGCCGTCGAAGAGCGTGCCCTTGATCTTGGCCTTGAGGGCGGTTCCGGTCCGCTGGGAGCTCTGCTCGATGATGTTCCGGTCGCTGCCGCGCTGCCCGTTCACGCCCCCCGTACCGGCGCCCCCGAGGAAGTCCTTTCCGCCGCTCGACTGCTTGGCCGAGATGGCCAGTGCCAACGCCCGGGCCTTGGCGTCGGACTCGGTGACGGCGCTGGTGACGTCGGTGCCGGTGTTGAACTCGCCCGCGTCGGTGTTGCGCAGGTACGTCAGGTCCAGCACCTTCGCCGACACCAGGATGCTGCCCCGGCCGTCGGACAGCGGGATCTCCAGCGGCTCACCGGCCGTCATCGACCTCAGCTGGGTCTGCAGGCTGGGCAGGTCCAGCTGGGCGAGGATCTCGGCCCGCACCGAACTCCAGGCGTCGCCGAACCTCTGCCGCCCGAAAGCCTCCAGCCCGGAGGGCTCGCCGGCCGCTCCGAACAGCGCCGTGTCACCCGCGGCGGCGTTCCCGCGCCCGTGCAGCGTGTCGACGTTCTTGACCACGTCCATCCCGCCCAGCGCCGCCGTCCGCAGCACCCGGGGCGGCGGGGCGTGGCGGATCTCGTCGGGCGCAGACCCGACGGAAGCAGCCTCGGCGGCCGGCGTGACGATCCGCACCGGCAACGGGACCCGCACCGGCTCCGGACGCTGCTCCGCGCCGGTCCGCCCGGTGTTCACCACCGGGGTCCGGGAGAACGGCGGCAGGAGCGTCCGCACGCCCGGGACCCCGGAGAAGTCGAGGTCCAGCCGGACCGTCGCGTCCACCCACAGCACCGGCTCGACGGTCTTCCTGCGGTGGGTCATCCGGCCGGTCGCGGTGATCGTCACCGCCTTGCTCCGGTCCATCATCCCGCTCACCGGCCCGGACAACCCGGTGTTCGACGCCGGCTTGCCGCTCACCACCAGACCCCCGCCCCACCGGGACCGGCTCTCACGCAGGGTGCCCGCTCCCGCGGACGAGTCGCCGCCGTCCTCGAACTCGAACTTCTCCGTCCGATGCTTCGTGACGGGCGTCTCCAGCGTGGCGCTGATCCGCAGCGTCCCGGAGCCTCCACCGAGGTCCAGGGGCACCAGCAGATCGTCGCCCCGGGTCATCCGCGACAGGTTGGGCTCCAGCATCCCGACGTCGAGCTGCTCGGCGAGCCGCTGCCGGATCTCCTCCCGCCGGCTCGCCGAGACACCTGCGGGCAGCTGTCCGAGTACGGCCGCCACGACCTGGTCGTCCTCCCCGTCGACCAGCACCACCCGGTCGCCCGCGCTGATCCGGCCCTGCTCCGTCATCCGGCCCGGCGGGGCGGGCAGGGGCGGCGCCTTGGGCGGCTCCGGTGCCTTGGGCAGGTCCTCCTGCTTGGGCAGTTCCTGCTGCTGCGGCAGCTGCTGTTCCTTTGGCTGCTCCTGCTCCTTGGGCAGCTCCTGCTCCTTGGGAGGCTCCTGCTGCTGCGGCAGTTCCTCCTGCTGCGGCTCCTGCTGCCCCTCGTGATCCTGCTTCGGCGTAGGCGTAGGCGTAGGCGTCCGCTCAGGCTCCTTCAGCGGCGGCGGAGTCGGCTTGGTCTGCGACTCGGTGACCACAGGCACGTCGGCCGGACGCGGCGTGGTGGGCCGAGGGGTCGTCGGCTGCATCGCGCTGTAGTGGGTGACGCGAATGTCCTCCTCATTCGAGCGGAGGATGTGGACGATCCGCTCCGACCCCTCGTTCAACAGACGGGGCACGGAGGCCTGGTCGTACACCCTCAGCTGGATGCCGAAGGCGTGGGCGGCCACCACCGCGATCTCGTCGTAGAACGGGGTGGTCCACAGCACCCGGTTGCGCACCGCCATGTCCACGAATCGGCTGAGCGGCAGATCGGTCAGGTCGGACAGCGTCAGGTGCCGGGGATCCCTGTCCCCCGCCTGCACCCACACCAGCTCCCTCAGTGCCGGCATCCGGTCGAGCACGCGGTCCCAGGTCGCCGTCCGCTGCGGCCCGTCCTCGCCCAACACCGCGAGGAGGTGCTCCAGCACGTCTCCTCTGCTCAGTCCCAGGTTCTCCGCGCCGGCGATCGCCGTCAACTGCTCACGGTTGAAACCGTCATCGGAGAGCAGGAACCGAAGGGGACTCATCCCCAGGGCGTCGAGGTCCGTCCGCTGCCTGGTGCCTTCCTGCCCCCGGAACCACTGCGAGACGGCCGCGCGTGCGCCCCTGACGTCCAGGTGCCCGTGGCCCCAGGAGTCCAGTTGCCGGGGCGCGCTGGCCAGGATCGACGTGAACAGGCAGTTGCCGTCGCCCGGGACCCGCAGGACGTCGAAGTGCGACCCGTCGCCCACCGACCTCTGCCCCGTCACCGGCCACTCCCGCGTGGCGGGCGTCGGCGGGGCCGCCGGCGGGACGCCGCCCTGCCCGGTCTCGCCGAGTGCCCCGAGGCGCCTGTCCTTCGACTTCGCCGTGTCGTCCTTCTTCTTCTTTTTCGGGTCCACCGCCTTCGCCGGCGGGTGCGAACCCTGCTCGGTTTCCGGTTCCGTACCCGGCACGAACTTGACCCAACGGCCTCGGGTGCCGTGCTCGTCACTGAGGAGGCCGAGCGGGGCGTAGCGCTGACCGGCGGCCACGTTGACCGAGGTCGTGGCCGCCCAGACGACCCTGCCGGTGGCGTTGGCGAACTGCTGCGCCACCACCTGGCCGTTGTCCCCGCGGGCGCCCGCCTGGCAGGCGAACAGCACGATCTGGGCGTCGGGGGGCATGCGCCGGAAACTGGGCCGCCTGCGGATGACCTGGCCCAACGCGTCGCCCGAGAGGTGGACCTTCCTGGTCCCGTCCGTCTGCTTCGACAGCGTGGGCAGGAACGTCGCGAGGTGCGTGGCGTGCGTCATGACCGCGTAGATCGGGGCCGCGACGTTCCAGGGGACGAGCCCGATCGTGCTGAGGTCGGGGTTGTCCGAGGCCCCGGCGGCCGCGATGTCCTCCTGGTCGTAGAAGTCGGACGGCAGGTACTCGAAGTGCGGGTTGGTCGGGTCGAACCCGTCCCGCACCTTCTCCCAGTTCCGGGTGAGCGAGTCGTCCCGGAAGAGCCGGCCTCCCGACTGCCCGCCGAGCGGGAACAGGATGGGCTGGCTGTCGAGGTCCGTCGCGTCGATCGGGTAGGTCGAGTTCGAGTCGACCAAGCGGCCGTTGTCCTTGTGGACCTTCCTGACCTGGACGGTGTGGGAACCCTGCTCCTCCACGAGGGCCGGGTCCGGCGGAACCTCCTTGATCCAGAACCCTCGCTCCACCTTCGCGCCCGGCTTGTCCGCCAGTGCGGAGCGCAGTCTGCCCTTCACCCTGATGACACCGCCGGACATCGAGGTCGCCACGGAGTTGGTCCACACGGTCCGCCCCGTCGCCTTGGCCAGGGCACGGGGGAACACCAAGTCCGCCCCCAGGCTCGCAGGGCCGACGAGCACCAGCGGGGTTTCCGGGGTGATGCGGTCGAGCGGCAGGTCGGACGCCACGCCCTCGGCGAGCTTCTCGGGGTCGAGGTCGTCGAGCTTCTTGGGCATCAGCACCAGGAGCGGTTCGGGCCCGGTGACGTCGGTCAGGCTGTAGTGCTTGCTCGTCTCCGGCGCATCGGCGCCGGGCTCGGTCCCAGGCTGCGGGACGGGTTCGGGGCCGCCGTCGGACACCTTCTTGGGATCGTTCCAGTAGTAGACGTTGCGCGCGGTCTCCAGCAGCTCCGGCGGCGCCTCCGACCAGCTTTCTCCCCGCACCTCCAGCGCGACCACGGCTCCACCGGGCGTGGTCACCAGACGGGTCCGGTACTCCTCTTCGCGCGGCTCCTGCCCCTGCGGCACGGGTTCGACCTGGCCGGGGGCCGCGACGGGCTCCTCGTGTGGCGTGTCCGCCGGCGGCGTGTCCGCCGCCAGCCGCTCCCGCAGGGCGGCCCGGAGGGCGGCCCCGGTCAGCGCCGGGTCGACCAGCACGGCCGTGTCCACCAGCCTCCGCAGGTGCTCCGGCACCGGGCGCTGCCGGTCGGGCAGCGCGTGCAGTTCGTGGGCCATGCCGCCCAGCCAGCCGCCGGTCAGGAAGGGCACCCGCATCCGGTACTCGTCACGGGCGAGACGCTCCAGGCGCCGCAACGCCCGGACCCTTTCGAACTCGCGGGTGACCCCACCGGGGGGCGCGTCCGGGTGGAAGAGGTCGTCGTGCAGCTTGAGCAACGCCCCCGCGGCCAGCTTCTCCCGCGAGGACGGCGCGGACGCCGAGGACACCTCGCCGGGCGGTACGGTCGTCGACTGGCCCGGTTCGTTGGCGAGTTCCCTGGCGGCGTGGTCCAGCGCCTCCCGGTCGACGGTGCCACCGGCGCCGTCGATACCTCGGGTCACGACGGACGCCGGCTGAGCGGCCTTCTTCGCGGACTTGGCGGTCTTGGGGGCGAGAGCGGTGTCGTCGCCGCCGAGTCGGTTCCGGTCGGACGTCGGCTCGATGTGCTCCGCCTTGGCGCCGGGTCCGCGCTCCCCCGGTCCTCCCGCGAACCCGGGCATCAGGCCATGACGCCGCAACGACTCGACGTTGATGCCCAGTTCGGAGGCCAGCCGGTGAGCAGGGTCGGCGACCCCGTTGGAGCGGTGTTCGGCGAGCAGCCTCCGCGCCTCGGCCAGGGAGACATCGCCGTGCACACCGCCGCCGCCACCCGACTTGTCCCGCAGGTCGGCCAACTGCTGCTGCCACTCGGCCTCCTCGGCGGCGTCCTCGGCGGCCTCCCGGCGTACCTGCCGCTCGGTCTCCCGCTGATCCTCCTCGGCCCGCAGACGCTGCCGCTCGGTCTCCCGCTGCTGCTCGCGGGCCTCCTCCTCGGCGCGCAGCCGCTCCCGTTCCTTGAGGGCCTGCCGGTCGGCCTCGGCGCGGACGGCCGCGTCGGCCGCCCGCTGCTTCCGGCGCTCGGCCAGCTTCGTCTCCGCCTCCGCGGCCTCCTGTGCGCGCCGCGCGGCCTCCTGCTGGAAGGCCGGATCGTTCTTCTGCTCCTCCCGGCGCTGCTCGGCGGCGTCGCGGCGCTGGTCCCGCTGGCCGGACTCGGTGGCGCGCCCATCGCGGGTGGCGTCCTGGCCGCCCAGCTTCTCTCCCGGGCCGGGGAACTTCTCCGCCGGGGGCTTGCCCTCCGGCCCCGTCGTGCCCGAATCCTTCAGGTCGCCGAACCCGTGGATCCCGGACTTCGGAGCCGGCTGCTGCTGCTCGCCACCGTCCGAGCCCTGCTTCCCCTCCTCCTTCGGCGGCACCGCCGGCGGGTGCTCCTCCTGCGGGCCCGCCCCGGTCTCGTCCGTCAGCAGGTGCCCCTCGCCGGGGAACTTCTCCGCCGGAGCCTTACCCTTCCCCGAATCCTTCACATCGCCAAGCCCGTGAACGCCCGTCTTCCGATCCGGAGGCACCGTCCCAGCACCACCGCCCGAACCCTCAACCACCCCATCCTTCGGCGGCACCGACGGCGGACCGTCAACCGTCCGCCCCTGACCGGGGAACTTCTCCGCCGGAGCCTTACCCTTCCCCGAATCCTTCAGGTCACCGAGCCCATGAACCCCGGACTTCCGATCCGGAGACTGCTTCTCGCCACCACCCGAACCCTCCGCCCCGTCCTTCGGCGGCACCGGCGGAGCATCATCCGTCAGCAAGTGCCCCTGACCGGGGAACTTCTCCGCCGGAGCCTTACCCTTCCCCGAATCCTTCAGGTCACCGAACCCGTGAACCCCGGACTTCCGATCCGGACCTTGCTGCTCGCCACCACCCGGACCCTCGGAGTCGGCGGGGGCCGGCTCCACCTGGGTCTGACTGCCCTCGGACCGTCCTCGGTCCTGCACTCCGCTGCCGGCGGGGCCGGGCCCGCCCTCGGGCCGCCCGTCCGAGCCGGAGTGCGGCGCGGCGGCACCGGAGCCGTCGCTCTCCTTCTTGGCGTTCAGATCGTCGATCGTGCGGAATTTGAGCTCCCGTGTCGAACGCGGCCTCTTGGCGTCGGCCAGAGCCTTGGCCTCCTCACGCTCCACGAAGGACGGATCCGCCAGCGCCTTCGCCTTTCGATCCGCCTCGCCCTGCTCACGCAGCTGCCGGTGCAGCTCGGCCTGCGTCAAGTACGCGGGATCGGGCAGCGGCTCCTTCTCACCGTCGCCACCAGGCTCCTTGGGCGCCTCCTCATCCGCCTTCGGCGGACCAGACGCCTCCTTCGCCTTACGAGCAGCCTCAGCAGCCGCCGCACGATCCTTCTCACCCTGCTCACGCAGTTGCCGGAACGCCTCAGCCTGCGACGAATACCCGGGATCAGGCTGCGGCTCCTTCTCGCCATCACCCGACTTCTTGACCCCGTCACCGTCCGCCTGCGACGGACCCGACGCCTCCCTCGCCTGACGAGCCTTCTCAGCCTGCGCACGCAGCTCCCGCTGCAACTCACCCTGCGCACGCAGATCCCGGTGTATCTCACCCTGCGCCGTGTACATCGGGTCAGGCCGCGGCTCCTCCTCGCCATCACCCGACTTCTTGACCCCGTCACCGTCCGCCTGCGACGGATCCAACGCCTCCCTCGCCTTACGAGCAGCCTCAGCCTGCGCACGCAGATCCCGCTGCAGCTCACCCTGCGCACGCAGATCCCGGTGTATCTCACCCTGCGCCGTGTACATCGGGTCAGGCCGCGGCTCCTCCTCGCCATCACCCGACTTCTTGA
>NZ_JBHWIJ010000034.1:16498-26571 GCF_042732255.1 Kitasatospora sp. NPDC059803
CCCCGTCACCGTCCGCCTGCGACGGATCCAACGCCTCCCTCGCCTTACGAGCAGCCTCAGCAGCCGCCGCACGGTCCTTCTCGCCCTGAAGGCGTTGTTCCCGGAGGTGTTCGCGCTGGAGCTCGTACTCGGACTTGGGGGTGTCCTTGCGAGGGCCGTTCGGGTCGGGGTCCTTGCTGCCGTCCGGACCGCCCTCGGTCTTGGGAGGCCGTCCGTCGCCCTCCTTGGACGGCTTCGGGTCGGGCTTGTGGTCGGGCTTGGGGTCAGGGTTCGGGTCCCGCTTGGGGTCCGTCGTGCGGTCGGGGTTGTGGTCGGGCTTGTGGTCGGGGTTCGGAGGGTCGGGCGTGTGGTCGGGCTTGGGGTCGGGCTTGGGGTCGGGCTTGGGATCCGGCTTGGGGTCCGGCTTGGGATCGGGCTTGGGATCCGGCTTCGGGTCCGGCTTGGGATCGGGCTTCGGTGCAGGCCGCGGATCCGGCTTCGGGTCGCCGCCGCCCGCCGTCGCCGTGGTGCCACCCGTCTGCTTGCCCTGGTCGCCCCCGGACTCGGTGGGGCGGCGGGTGGCGGGGTCCGGCGTGGTCCGGCCACCGTTGCCGGTCTGCGAGCCGGGCTTGGAGGTCTTGTCCCCGCCCGGCGTCTCCGTGCCGACCGACGGCTTCGGGCCCGTCGACTTGCCGCCCTCGGTGCCGGCCGCGTTCGACCCGCCGTCCGTCTTGGACCCGCCCTCGGTGCTGGGCCCGCCGTCGGTGCGGTGCGAACCGGACGGCGGGGTGAGCGAGGTGGTGCGGCCGCCGCCCTCGGTGCTGGTCAGGTGCGGGCCGCCCTCGGTCGGGGCGGGGAGGCGCTCGCCGAGCCTGGGCACCGGGAACGGCGCGGCGTGGCCGGACAGGTTGGTGGCCACGGACAGCAGGGTGAGGGGGTGGAGCGGGTGGAAGTACTTGCTGCCGTCGTGGGGGATGTCGGCGTGCTGGAGGTCCCGGACGAAGTTGACGTACTTGGTCATCAGGGGCGAGGTGAGGCCGTGCATCAGGTGGCGCGCGCCGCCCATGAGGAAGCCGCTGAGGAAGCTCGCACCGCTGGCCGAGAACTCGTGGTTCGGTTCGAAGATCAGGTTGTAGAAGCCCTCGGTCAGGTACTGGTTGAGACCGTTCTTGACCTGCTCGCCGAGCACGTGGCCGAGCACGAACATCGTGTTCATCTTGCCGACGCGGCCGGCGAGTTCGGGAAGCTTCTCGGCCAGGAGCTTGAGTTCTCCGGTGGCGACCTTGGAGTTGTTCGCGATCTCGCGCAGGGCGGCGGCCAGGCCCGCGCGGGCTTCCCCCGACTTGGCCCACTTCTGGGCGAACTCCTTGCCGAACGCCGTTCCCAGCTCGCGGGCGAGGTCCTTGCCGAGGGCGGGGCCGAGGTGCTTCTCGAAGGACTTCGCCATGTTCTCCGCGAACTGGGCCCCGGCCTTGGCGCCGGTCTTGCCGCCGGCCGCGAAGCCCTTGGAGAGGAAGGCGGAGTTCTCCCGCAGGAGCTTTTCGAGGCTGTTGGCGAACTTGTTCGCCGCCTCGTCCCCGATCGCCCGGCCGGCGCCGGCCCCGGCCTCCTTCGCCCCGGCCTTCCCGAGCCCCTTGGCCCCGGCGTTGCCGAGCTCCTTGGCCCCGACATTGCCGAGTTCCTTGGCGCCGAGGTTCGCGAACTCCTTGGTCCCGCCCTTGGCGATCCCGGCGGCCAGGTTCTTCAGCGAGGCGCTCAGTTCCTTCGAGACGAAGAGCTTCCCGAACATCTTGCCGAAGAGCTTGCCCAGGCCCATGCCCAGCAGGTGCAGCGGGCCGGCGATGATGCCGCTGATCGCGCCGAAGATCGCGGCCTGCTTGGTCAGGTCCTTGTCCCACTCGTGCCGGTTGCCCTGCCCGAACTGGATGCCCTGGATGATCCCGTCCATCACCAGGCCGCCCACCACACCGAAGAAGGTGTGCATCAGGATCACCTGGAGGAGCTTCTTCAGCAGGTTGATGATGATCGTCTTGACGACCTGCTTGACGGGCTCGACCGCGAGGAGCGAGGTGCCGGCGGTGAACGGGGACCAGAAGATGGCCAGCGCGATCTCGATCAGCAGCTGGACGATCTGGCCGATGATCATCCACTTCGTGTACTCCACGGTGTTCGCGACCTTGCCCGCGAACTCGCTGAGCTGCTTGCAGAGTTCGGTCGCCGTGGCGATGTAGTTGGTGCCCTCCTTCCCCTGGCCGACGAACCGCCCCATGTCCTGTTCGAAGGCCTCGGCGGTCTGCCCCTCGAACTGCTGCCGGCACTTGGCCACCAGGTCCACGATGTAGGCCTCGAGCTGCGGCAGTTCCTCGGAGAGCGTCTTGTACTCGTCCCGGACGTCTCGCAGCAATCCCTCGTTGGACTCCGGCCACGGCATCCCGGTGAGGATGTGGAAGAAGGTCGCCACGCCGGGCGAGACCTGGATCGAGGAGTGGGCCATGGCGGGGAGCCTCCGGCTGCGAAGCCTGCTGGTGCTGTGCGTGCGGTGCGGGTGGGGAACGGCGCCGTCCGGCGCTATCGGCGGGTCACTTCACCAACCCGGCATTGTGCTCGTCGGTCGAGTCGAACAGGTCGGCCACGTTCATGCCGTTCTTCGCGACGCGCGCCAGCTTGTCCCTGATGCCGCCGACCAGTTCGAGCAGATTGGTGGTCGGCTCGTCCACCTTCTCGTGGTACTGCTTGCCGATCTCGTCGGATCCGGCCGCCGTGCGGTTCACCTTGTTGACGTGGTCGATCTGGCCGTAGACCTTGTCGACCAGCTCGGACATCTTGTCGAAGTCGCCGAACGCCGCCTTCAGGTCCTCAAGTTTCACCAACTGCTTAGCCATTGAACTCCTCCTGCTTGTGGGTCTTGGTCTGGTCGGCTCCCGGCCGCATCGCGGTGAGCGGCTCCAGCAGCGCGTCCAGGTCCAGGCCTCCCAGCATCGACAGCAGGGGGTCCTCCTCCTGGTCGCCGGTGACCGCCAGGCGCAGCGACTCGCCGACCCCGTCGAAGGCGCGCATCGACCGGGTGATCTGCTCGCCCATCCGGGCCTTGGCCTCGTTCAACACGTCCTTGAGGACGGCGGCCAGGTGCGCGGGGGCCATCTCCTGGTAGGCGGTGGTGTGGAAGGTCAGCGCGAGCACCTCGCCCTGCGCGCCCACCTTCACGGTGAGCATCCGGTCCTTGGTCGTCACCGAGGCCGTCGCCGCCTGCAGTTGCCGGGTCATCTCGGCCATCTTGACCTGCTGCTCCTCCAGGGCGGCCATCGCCTGGGCGAGCTGCTCCTCGAACGAGAACGTCATCTCCGTGTTCCTTTCCACTCCCGTGACGCGGCGCCGACTCAGCGGCCGATCACTCCGCTGACCGCACCGGTGTCGGTGCCCCAGACCTCTTCGTCCTCGGCCAGCCAGGTGGTCCGCTGCCGGCCCTTCTCGCCCTGGCCGCCGCCCATTCCGCCGCCCATCGGCGGGACCATGGGCATCCCGCCGCCACTGGTGTTCACCGAGCGGCCCCGCATCGCGGCGGCCTCCTCGGCGGCGAGCGCGGAGGCCTTCTGGCTCATCGTGGCCTTCTCGGCGGCGGCTGCTCCGGCGCCGGCGACCTTGGCCGCGGGCGGCGGTCCGCCGTTCTCCGCCACCCGGGGGCCGACTCCGCTGCTGGTGTTGAGGATCCGGGGGGCCTGGCCGCCGCCGGAGGTGCCGAGGCCCTCGTACGCTCCCCCACCGACGCCACTGAACATCCCCGGGTAGGTGCCGACCGCGCCGAAGCCGTCGTTCTGGTCGAGGCTGCTGCCCCCCGACCCCAGGTTCAGGGTCCAGGGCGTGCCCCCACCGGTGGACGGCGGGCGCGCACCGCTGATGTCGCCCCAGGTGATGGTTCCGCCACCACCACTGCCGCTGCCACTGCCACTGCCGCCCACCGAGGCCCAGGCGTGCTGGAGGTCGCGCGAGCGCTGGATGTAGTCGGAGATCGGCTTCTTCTGGGGGTCCAGCAGGGTGCCGTCGTCGGCGATCGAGGAGCCCTTCTCGACCACGATCGGGTTGCCGTTGGCGTCCAGGATCTCCTTGCCGTTGGGGTCGACCACCGTGCCGTCCTCGCGGATGGTCGATCCCTTCGGCACCTTGGCGTTGGGGCCGTACACGCCTCCGCCGGTGCCGGCCGGCACGTTGGCGCCGGGGGGCACCACGATCGGCTTGCCGTCCTTGCCCAGCACCTCCTTGCCGGAGGAGTCGTAGACCTTGCCGCCCGAGATGTAGCCGCCGGGCGGCAGGAGGATCGGCTTCTTGTCCTTGTCCAGGAGCACGTTGCCGTCCTTGTCGCGGATCGGCGTCCCGGCGCCGAGGCCGCCACCGTTCCCGCCGGCGCCGTCGCCGCCGATGATCGGCGGCGGGGGGATGTGGTTGTTCTTGTCCCCGCCGGCCCCGCCGTCTCCCCCGCCGGCTCCCCCGCTGCCGTCGCCGAGACCGGGCGGTGGGGGTGCGTCGGGGTTCTTGGGGTTGTTGGGGTCGTTGGGGTCCGGCATCTCCTTCGGCGGAAGCGTGATGCCGACCGGCATGAGGTCGAACCCGAGCTTGGTGATCAGCGGGTCGTACGCGCTCCCCAGTGCCGCCATCGCGTCGTCACCGGGCTTGTCCAGGTAGTCGGCGACCTTCTTCAGCCACCTCTCCTTGGCCTTCTGGTCGAGAGCGGCGTAGAAGGCGTCGTTGCGGGGGTCGCCCAGCGAGGAGGTGTCGTACTTCCAGGTGCTCTCCGCGGTCCAGTACATGGGGGCCTTGTGCATCTCCTCCCACAGGACCTCCTGGATGCACTGGTACGGGAACCCGGTGCTGTACCAGACCGTCTGCGCCGTCCTGACCGCCTTGATGACGACGCCGATTCCGTACGCCGCGTACTCCAGCGAGGGCCCGTAGTTGGCCCCGATCAACTGGTTGCGCAGGTCGTCGAGTTCGACGGCGAACCGTTCGAGGAGCTTCTTGAACTCGCCCGCCGCGTCACCCTCCCAGCTGTCGCCCGGGCCGTCGATCTGCTCCGCCCACTTGCGGAACGCCTCGGCCTGGGTCGACAACCACTTCGTGGTGTCCTCGATCGCCTTGGCCCCGGCCAGCAGGCTCTGCGGGTCGATCGTGTCGTTCCCGCGGGTACTGATCGGGAGCTTCGCCTTGGAGTCCGGAGCCACGTCGGTCGAGACGTCCGGCATGATCGGGTCGAGGATCAACTCGGCCTGGTGGTTGAACTTGGAGAGCACGCCGTTGGGGTCGTTCCCCCACTTGTCGTAGTCGATGTGGACGTTGATCTTGAAGTGGCGCGGGCCGCCATCACCGTTGTTCGCGGTGCCGTCGTAGAAGTTCATCGCCCACCAGACGTCCGGGTTCCCCAGCCCCGTGCCGTCCGTCAAGTACGTCTGGGTGGACGCGTCCTTGGGGTCGAAGTACCCGTTCTCGACGGACATGTTCCCGGACTTGATCCATCTCTCGGCCTTCGCTCCCGCGATCTTGTCCCGCGTGGTGATCTCCACCGGAGCCTGCTTGGAGTTGAAGGCGGCGAGCGTCGTCTCCCAGAGCATGGGCACGGAGGTCTCCAGGTGGGTCGAGGGGTTCAGGGGTACAGGGAGCCGACCGGAAGGGGAAGAGCGCTACTTCCCGCCGCCGCCGCCACCACCGCCGCCACCGCCACCGACGGCGATGACGTCTTGCAGGATCTGCATCACTTGCGCGGCCGTCAGAGCCTCGTCGTGAGCGGTGTCCATCAGGTTCAGGAAGCTCAGGACGTCGAGCCGGCCCTTCTCCATCTGGTTGTGGAAGGTCTTGAAATCACCCACCACGGTGCTGGCGAGGTGGGTGAACCCCTTCGCCAGGTTGGTGCCGCTCTCGAAGTTCCCGGCCAGCAGCGAGACGTAGTGGTGTTTCGTGGTCACCGTGCCCTGGCCGCTGAAGCCCAGCATGGCCGAGTAGCCCGGGTCGGTCTCCAGCTGGCTCAGGTACGACGGCAGGATCGAGTTCGCGAAGTACTCGAGGTCGTCGTGGTTGACGCTGAGCGTGTGGCTCATGTCCGGTGCCGGGGGCCCGGGCGCCGGCGGGGTCAGGGTCGGTGCGTCGGGCACCTTCGGCGGCTCCGGCGGGCTAGTGGGCATCGCGCCCGCCCCTCCGGTCGAGCCGCTCCGCGGCCGTCATCAGATGCCCGCCGCGCCGCGCCGGTCCGCGTCGCGGAGCAGGCCGTGCATGGTGCGCAGGGTGTCGGCGCCCTGCTGGATGTCGGTGGTCATGGTGGCGTCCTGGCCGGCCAGCACCAGGTAGAAGGAGTGGGCCGCGGCGGCCAGGTCGCCCTTGAGCTGGTGCTCGGCGGTCTGGATGGCCTGGAGGCAGTCCTCCATCGCGGAGTGCATGCCGTTGCCGGCCTGGGTCAGGGCGTCCGCCGCCTCGTCGATGTTCGCGTGGTGGAGCTCGATGCTTGCCATGGCTGGTCCTTTCGGTCGGCTGGGGTCCGGCCCGGGCTGCCCGGGTCCGGCAGGTCTGTCGGCGCGGGCTGGATCAGAGGTTGAGGCCCTTGTAGACCTCGTCGCCCGCGCCGCCGCCCCAGCTGTTGGTGACGCCGTAGGCCTCGTCGTGGGCGGAGTTGATCTGGGTGTGCCCGGTGGAGAACCGGTCCTGGAAGGTGGCGTAGGCGCTCTTGAGCCGCTGGTACCGGGTCTGCCAGTCGTCGATCTTCCCCTGGTAGGCGGTGCTGCACGCGGCCTTGAAGTGGTTCTGGACTTCGAGGTTGACGTCCTCGACCTGCTGGCCGGCCCGCATCATGGCCTGGATGTGGGTGTCCAGGGTCGCCAGGACGGTCTTGACGGCCGCGTCGTCGGTCTGCAAGCCCGGAGGAGTGGTCATTGCGCTGCCTTTCGTCGGTACGGGTTCTCGGCTGCGGCGGATGCCGCCCGAGCGGGTCGGCCGACCCGGTCCATCTGCTTCAACGGACGCGTGCCGGGGGGTGGTTCACCTCGCGCAGGACGGTCCTGAGGGCCGCGACGCGGGGCTCGCGGCGCCGGTCAGCGCGGCCGGGTCGAGGCTGGGGCCGGTCGGCAGCAGGGACAGCAGGGCCTCCGGGACGGCCGAGGGGACGACCTCGCCGTAGCCGAGCTGTTTGACCGCCGCGGCGGAGGCCAGCGGGTACTTCACCCCGGCGTCGGTGACCAGGTACAGGGTGGCGCCGACGCCCGCGCTGGACAGCGCCCGCACCAGGGCGCCGCCACCGGGCTTGACGGCGATGCTGTCGGCGCCGGCGCAGGCCGGGTCCACGCCCGGCTGGGCGGCCGGCGGCGGGCCCTCGACGGAGGCGGCGTCGACCAGGGTGACGGAAGTGGTCGGCGCCTGGTCGGTGAGCCGCAGGTCGGCGCAGACGCCCCGGTTCTGGGGGATCGTCACCAGCTCCGGCGGCGCGGCCGGCAGCCCGCCGGCGGCGGCGGACGGCTGGGCGGCCGGGGCGGTGTGCCCGGTGAGGTCGGCCGGGCCGAGCTGGACGGGGGCGTCGTCGTCGCCCCCGTAGGCGGCACTCTGCGTGCGGGGGTCGTTGCGCAGCAGCTCGAAGGCCATCCGGCTGAGCGGGGTGAACCCCGCCGTGGTCAGCAGGTAGGGGTCGCCGCCGGGGCCGGTGAACAGCTGGCCGACCCGGGTGGGGTGGGCGCCGAGCTGCGGGCCGGCCTTGCCGCGCTCCCCCGGGTCGGGAGCGGCCAGGTCGGGGCCGGCGGCCAGCGCGTTGAGGAAGGCGGCCGTCACCGGGTAGGGGGCGACGGCGCTCTGGCCGAGGGCCTGGCGGGCGCCGTTGACGGTGTCCAGGCGCAGCCGGCGGCCGTGCCAGAGCAGGTACTCGGCGCCGTCCGGGGCGGCGACCAGCGCGCCCTGGCCGTCCGTCAGCCCGGTGCCGCGGCGGCCCGGGCCGACCGTCAGGGCCAGCTCCGCCAGGCGGCCGCCGGACGGGCCGGGCCGGCTGACGGCGCAGGCGAGCCAGGGCGCGTCGGCGAGCTGCTCGGCCCCGGGCAGGCCGTCGGGGGCGCCGAGGATGCCGATCGGGACGCCGCGCGGGGTGTCGGCCAGCGAGCGCACGCTGACCTGGTCGACCACCAGCTGGTCGCCGGCCAGCAGCCGGGCGCTGGCCTCGTTCAGCACGGGGTGCAGGCTGCCGTCCAGGAAGAGGTAGCGGGCGCCGCTCTCCTTCACCACCACCAGGGTGCCGGGCTTCTGCCAGCCGGTGGCGCCGCCGGGGACGATCACCCCGTACACGGCCGCCACCAGGCACACCAGCACGGCGATGACCAGCCCGATGACGGTGCCCCGCGAGGTGCGCCCGGCCGGGGTGTCGGCCGCGTCGGGCTCGCCGCGCAGCATGCCGGTGGCGAGCCTGCCCATCACGAACAGGTGGGCCTGCACCTGGTCGCGCTTCGACTGCATCTCGTGGTTCTCCTCGGGGCGGCGGAAGGTGCGGGGCCGGGCGGCGCACGGCGGAAGGTGCCGGGCCGGGAGGCGGGATGTGCGGGGCCGCCAGGGTCCGGCGGCGGGAGGTGCGGGGCCGTCAGGGTCCGGCTCAGCCGGCCAGGGCCCGCAGCTCGTGGTAGACCCCGGCCACGGCCAGCGCCAGCGGGATCACGGCCATCCCCGCGGTGGTGTGCAGCAGGTCCGCGGCCCGGCCCCAGTAGGGCAGCAGCCGGCGCCCGGGGATCGTCCAGGAGACCACCGCGAGGGCGGCCGCCAGGGCGAGCAGGCCGACCAGCACCAGCAGGCGCCCGCCGCTCCGCTCGCCGACGGCCAGGTGGCCGAGCAGCAGCGCCAGGCCGTAGGCGCCGGGCAGGAGGACGGACAGCCGCTGCGGGATGCTGCCGATCGCCCGGGAGTGCAGCAGCAGCAGGACGGACAGGGTCACCGTCAGGGCCGTGGCCGCCCAGCCGGATTCGCCGGCCACCAGGGTCAGGCATCCCGTGAGAACCGTGCCGAGCGCCAGGTGGAAGGCCGTCAGGAAGCCGTCGGCGACATCGCTGCGGCTGCGTACGGTGGCGCTCGGGACGGGCGCGATGCCCTCCTGGAGCTCCTCGGCGTTTCGCGGCAGCGCGGGCAGCCGCAGCCCGGACAGGCGGAAGCAGATCCCGGGGACGAACGCCCCGAGGATCACCGCGAGCACCGCCAGCACGGCCGCCACCTGCGGGCCGTCCTCCCCGCCCAGCGTCAGCCCGCCCGCCACCATGACGTACAGGGCGAACAGCACCGCGCCGAGGAACAGCGGCGCCGAGCAGCCGACGGCGGCCAGCGCCAGCACCGCCGCGCCGGCGGCCGCGCAGCCGCCCGCCAGCATCCGGGCGCCGACCGCGCCGGCCCCGCCGCCGGCCGGCAGCAGGGCCCCGGCCATCGCGAGGTAGGGCACCGCCATGGCACCGAGCGCGGTGCCCGCGCCGGCGTCGCCGACCGCCCGGGAGGCGCTCAGCGCACCCAGCAGCAGGAGCAGGCCGGTGACGGCGGCAGCAAGGGCACGGGTCTGCTCCGGGCCGGGGAGCAGCAGCACGGCGAGCCCGCCGGCCAGGACGGCCACGGCCAGTCCGAGCGCCACGTGGTGGGTGAGCGCCGGGCGCCAGGTGTCGGAGCGGGCCCGCATGCCGGTGGCGACGCCGTCGGCCAGGTCGTCGTAGTGCACCTCGGGCAGGGCGTCGCGGCGCGGGCGCAGGTACAGCTCGTCGCCGTCGTGCAGGTCGAGCGCGTCGGCGCCGAGCTCCTCGTCCAGCGGCGGGCCGCCGAGGCGCTGCAGGACCCAGCCGTCGTGCTCGACGCCCTGTTCCTCCAGCTCGGGGCCGGCGTGCGCGAGGACGGCCGGCAGCAGGTCGGCCAGCGGTACGTCGGCGGGGACGGCGAGTTCCAGGACCGCCTCGGGCGTTCGGAACCTCAGTCGGCACAGTCCGGCGACGGCGGTCCCGTTCGCGCTCCCGTTCACACTTCTCCCTTTTGCCCTGGCCTCCGAACGGCATTGAGATGGGTCTGGCGGGGGGGGCGGGGGGGGGTGTCTTGCGCGGGGGGCGACAGCGCCAGGGTGAGTC
>NZ_JBHWIJ010000034.1:26581-45336 GCF_042732255.1 Kitasatospora sp. NPDC059803
CCGCCCCACACCCCCGCCCTGGCCCCCGCCCCTCCCCCGGCGGGGGGGGGGCCCGGCCGGGGGGCCGCGGGGGGGGGCCCCGAGCCCGGGCGTCACCTCACCAGGAGGCACGGACGGCGGGGCCCGGAGGGTTCACCGCCTGCCGGAATCCGTTCGCGGCGGCCGTTCGCGGGCGTTCGCAGCCGTTCACGGCCGTCCTCGGCGTCGGCACCGCGCCCGCCCCGCCGAACCGGGTGAACCCGGCCGGGCCCGCCGCCCGTCGTCCCGGGTGGACGGTGCGCGTCCCGGGCCGCCGACGCAGCGAGCGGCCGTTCCCCTGCGCGAGGAGCCCTTCGTTGAGTGTGGTGCTGGTCAACCGTCCGCCGCGGCGCCCTGGCCCGGCGATGCCCGACGGCGAGATCCAGTTGCAGGAGCCGCCCGTCCTCCCCGAGGCACAGAGCGGCATGTCGAACATGATCGCCATGGCGCCGATGGCGCTCAGCTCGCTCTCGATGGTGTTCATCTTCCTGCGCCCCGGCGACAGCGGCGGCATCCTGACCTACGTCGCGATCGGCATGATGGCGCTGTCCGCCGTCGGCATGCTGGTCACCCAGCTGATCCGCGGCGCCAGCGACCGCAAGCGGGAACTGCGCGCCGAACGCCGGGACTACCTGCGCTACCTCTCCCAGGTCCGCCGCCAGGTGCGCGGCCACATCGCCCGCCAGCAGGAGGCGCTGGCCTGGCGCCACCCCGCCCCCGACGCGCTCGGCTCGCTCGCCCGCACCTCCCGGCTGTGGGAGCGGCGCAGCACCCACCCCGACTTCGGCGACGTCCGGATCGGCCTCGGCCACCAGCGGCTCGCGGTGCGGCTGGCGCCGCTGTCCACCAAGCCGGTGGAGGACCTGGAGCCGCTGTGCGCGCACGCGCTGCGCCGCTTCATCAACGCCTACGGCACCGTCGCCGACCAGCCCATCGCCGTCTACCTGCGCGGGTACGCGCAGGTCCTGCTGCGCGGCGACGACCGGGCCGCGGCCCGCGCCCTGGCCCGCGCCATGCTGGCGCAGCTGGCGCTCTTCCACGCCCCCGACGAACTGCGGATCGCCGTCGTCACCGACGCCGAGCACCAGGCCGAGTGGGAGTGGACCAAGTGGCTGCCGCACGCCCTGCACCCGGAGGACACCGACGGCGTCGGTCCGGTGCGGCTGGTGGCCGGATCCGTGGTGGAGGTCGAGCAGCTGCTCGGCGACGAGTTCGCCGGCCGGCCCCCGTTCGAGCCGGAGAGCCAGCCCGGCCGGGACGAGCCGTTCACCGTGATCGTGCTGGACGGCCCGCAGGCCGGAGCCACCAGCCGGGCCGCGCTGGCCGGCTGGCGCAACGCCGTCCTGCTCGACCTCGGCGACACCCTCGACTGGAAGCCGCTGCGCTTCCGGCTGCGGCTGCGGATCGAGGACGGCCGGCTCGCCATGATCGGCGCCGACCGCAACCACCGGGACGACGTCACCGACCTCGGCCGGCCCGACGCCCTGTCCGCGACGGTCGCCCGCCGGCTGGCCGCCCAGCTCGCCCCGTACCGGATCGGCGACTCGACGGAGGCCGGGGAGCCGCTGGCCACCGACTACGACCTCGCCTCCCTGCTCGGCATCCGCGACCTGCACCGGCACGAGATCGCCCAGGGCTGGGCCGGGCGGGGCGTCCGCGACCGGCTGCGGGTGCCGCTCGGCGTCTCCGGCGACGGCACGCCGGTCGAACTGGACATCAAGGAGTCCGCCCAGGGCGGCATGGGCCCGCACGGCATGCTGATCGGCGCGACCGGCTCCGGCAAGTCCGAGCTGCTGCGCACCCTGGTGCTGTCGCTGGCCCTCACCCACTCCTCCGAAGTGCTCAACTTCGTCCTGGTCGACTTCAAGGGCGGCGCGACCTTCCTCGGCCTCGACCGGCTGCCGCACACCTCGGCGGTGATCACCAACCTCGCCGACGAAGCCGCCCTGGTCGACCGGATGCGCGACGCCCTGCACGGCGAGCTCGTCCGCCGCCAGGAACTGCTGCGCTCCGCCGGCAACTACAGCTCGCTGCTCGACTACGAGACCGCCCGCGCCGCCGGCACCCCGCTGGACCCGCTGCCCACCCTGTTCGTCGTGGTCGACGAGTTCAGCGAACTGCTCGCCGCGCACCGCGACTTCATGGAGCTCTTCATCATGATCGGCCGCCTCGGCCGGTCCCTCGGCGTGCACCTGCTGCTGGCCTCCCAGCGCCTGGACGAAGGCCGGATGCACGCCCTGGAGTCGCACCTGTCCTACCGGATCGGCCTGCGGACCTTCTCCGCGATGGAGAGCCGGGGCGTCCTCGGCGTCCCCGACGCCTACCAGCTGCCCTCCCAGCCCGGCAACGGCTTCCTCCGCAGCGACATCGCCACCCTGACCCGCTTCAAGGCCGCGTACGTCTCCGGCCCCTACCGGGCCCGGCGCCCCGCCACCGCCCGCCAGGAGGCCGCGGCCGGCCAGGTCGCCCGGTACGGCACCACCTACGTGGCGCCGCGTCAGCCCGTCGCCCTGCCGGCCGCCGAGGAGCCCGAGGAGACGCCGGAGCAGACGCACACCCTGCTCGACCTCGCCGCCGAGAAGCTCACCGACGCCGGCCCGCCCGCCTACCAGGTGTGGCTGCCGCCGCTGGGCGTCCCGCCCACCCTCGACCAGCTGCTGCCGCCCCTCGCCCCGCACCCCGAGCACGGCCTCACCACCGAGAGCGACGCCGACCGCGGCACCCTGACCGTCCCCATCGGCGTCATCGACCGCCCCTTCCAGCAGATCCGCGACCTGCTCACCGCCGACCTCTCCGGCGCCGGCGGCCACGTCGGCATCGCCGGCGGCCCGCAGAGCGGCAAGAGCACGCTGCTGCGCACCCTGATCACCGCCCTCGCCCTCACCCACACCCCGGGCGAAGTGCAGTTCTACTGCCTGGACTTCGGCGGCGGCACGCTGTCCTCGCTGCGCGGCCTGCCGCACGTCGGCGGCATCACCGGGCGGCACGACCCCGAGCGGGTGCTGCGCACCATCGCCGAGGTCAACAGCATCCTGAACCAACGCGAGCAGCGCTTCGCCGAACACGGCATCGACTCCGTCTCCGCCTTCCGCCGGCGCCGCGCGGCCGGCGAACTGCCCGACGAGCCGTACGGCGACGTCTTCCTGGTCATCGACGGCTGGAACACGATCCGCCAGGAGTTCCCCGACCTCGCCCCCGCCCTCACCCTGATCGCCCAGCGCGGCCTCAACTACGGCATCCACCTGATCGTCGGCACCACCCGCTGGGGCGAGGTCACCAGCGCCCTGCGCGACCTCTTCGGCACCCGCTTCGAACTGCGCCTCGGCGACGCCGTCGACTCCGCCGTCAACATGCGGGCCGCCGCCACCGTCCCGAACATCCCCGGCCGGGGCCTCACCTCCGACCAGATGCACTTCCTCACCGCCCTGCCCCGGCTGGACGGCAGCGGCACCTCCACCGACCTCGGCGAAGGCGTCGCCGACCTGGTCGACGCCGTCGCCGACCACTGGACCGGCCCGCGCGCACCCGAGATCCGGATGCTGCCGCTGCAACTGCCCGCCGCCGCCCTGCCCGCCCCCGAAGGCCGGCTGCGCATCCCGCTCGGCCTCCAGGACGTCTCGCTCACCCCGCTGTGGCACGACTTCGAGGAGACCCCGCACCTGCTGGTCGTCGGCGACAGCGAGGCCGGCAAGACCAACCTGCTGAAGCTCGTCGCCGCCGGCATCACCAGCGCGTACCGGCCCGACGAGGCCCGGATCATGCTCATCGACTACCGCCGGGTCCTCCAGGACGCAGTGCCCGAGGAGTACCGGCTCGGCCACGCCGTCAGCGTCGACGTGCTGCGCCAGATCGTCGACGGCGCCGCCCGCGCCATGGCCAACCGGTTGCCCGGCGCCGACATCGCCCCGGCCCGGCTGCGGCTGCGCGACTGGTGGCAGGGGCCCGAACTCTTCATCGTGGTCGACGACTACGAACTGGTCTCCGGCTCCCCCGGCGGCCTCAACGCCCACCCCTTCGCGCCGCTGCTCGACTACCTGGCGCAGGGCGCCGAGCTCGGCCTGCACCTGATCGTCGCCCGCAGCGCCAACGGCATCGGGCGGGCCTCCTCCGACCAGCTGCTGCGCAAGCTGGAGGAGGTCAACACCCCGGTGGTGCTGCTGTCCTGCCCGCCCAGCGAGGGCTTCCTGTTCGGCTCCACCAAGCCCCGCGCCTTCCCGGCCGGGCGCGGCCTGCACATCACCCGCCGGCGCACGGTCCAGGTGCAGACCGCCGTCATGGCGGAGGACGGGGACGAGGGGTGAGTCGGGCGAGCCGGGCGAGCCGGTGAACCCGGCGAGGCGAGGCGGCCGTAGAGCCTGGTGACACGTGCGGCAGACGCGGCCGCGCGGACGGAGGGCGGGCGGGACGATGAGCACATCAGCGCAGGCGGCAGGGGACGCGCCGGGCGCCGCCCCGGCGAAACGCCGACTGGCCTTCCGTCGAAACACCCCCGCCGCCGGGCCCGCCGCCCTGCACCAGGTGGGCCCGCACTTCGTCATCGCCCCCGGCGGCGCGGACGGCACCGGCCCGGCGGCCCTGCCCGCCGCGATGACCGCCGCGCTGGGCCGGCTCACCGCCGTCACCCGGACCGTCACCGTCCTCGCGGCCGCCCCCGACGCACCGGCCGTCCTGTTCGGCCGGCTCGACGAGCTGACCCGCACCGCCACCGCCCGGGACGCCACCGCGCTCGTCCTCGCCGCCTCCGGCCTGGCCACCGCCCCGGACACCGGGCCCCGCCCCGCCGAACGGATCGCCGAACTGACCGGCATCGGCGTCGTCGCCCCGGACGGGCTGGTCACCCTCCGCCCCGACGGCACCCTGCTGACCAGCGGGCCGACGGACGACGCGCCGTCCTCCTGGTGGCTCTGCACCCCGGCCGGGCAGGTGCGCCGGCTCGGGCCGGTCTGGCCGCTGCCGACGGAGCCGACCGCCGCACCGGCCGGCTCGGCTGGCTCAACCGGCTCGGCTGGCTCGGCCGCGGAGACCGTGGTGATGGAGCGTCCGATGGCGGAGACCGCCGTGCTGGAGCTTCCGGTGGCCGCGCCCGTCGTGGCCTCGCCCGCGCGGGGCGTTCCGTTGGGCGCCGTGTCCGCACCCGGCCCCGCCGCAGCGGCCCCGGAGCCCGCCGCCCCCGCCCGGCGCGTCGAGGCCGCACTGCCCGCCGCGCCCACACCGCCCGCCGCGCCCGCCGACCCGCTGGTCACCGCGCTGCCGCACGGCTACTGGTTCCGCAGCGAGCCCGCCCCCGACGGCCCGTCCGGCCCGCTCACCAGGGCCACCGCCGACGAGGGCACCGTCATCCTCGTCGTCGGCCACCCGGGCGCGCCCCTCCCCCCGGCCGCCGAGCTCGCCGCCCGGCTCCGCCGTCTGCTCCCCGGCCCCGAGGCCGACCTGCTGCTCAGCGCCCCCTGGGCCACCACCGGCGCGCTCACCGCCCTCGCCACCGGGCTCGCCACCGAACTCGGCCACGACCTCCGGGCCGCCGTCGGCCTGCCCATGCGCACCACCAGCGGCTTCTCCTCCCGCGTGCTGGCCGCCGACGGCACCCCCACCTGGGAACCGTGGCTGACCGAGCTGACCGCCTCCCCCACCAGGCGCCGCGTGGTCGCCTCCGCCTGGCGCACCACCCCCGGCGGCCCGGCCGCCTGCGGACCGGCCCTCTACGAATCCCCGGTCACCGGCTGGCGGTTGGAGGCCGTGCCGGCCGGCCTGTGGCTGCGCCCCGAGGAGCCGCCGCAGGACCGCGGGCCCCGCCTGCGCGACCCCGACCCGGCCCACCCGCTGCTGATCGCGGGCGCGGACGGGCGAACGGTGCCGCCTGAGGTGCTCGCCGTCCTGGACGAGCTGCGCGCCGCGCTCACCACCCCCGGTGCGACCGCACCCGAGCTGCTGATCGACGGCGCACGCCGCGGAAGCTTCCTCCCCGCGGCGCAGCCCACCCAGCCCGCCGTGCCGGCCACCGTGCAGGCCGCCGCGGTCGACCCGCAACGACCGGCCCCCGAAGGCGAGTCCGCCACCGCCGCCACCATCACCGCGGCCATCCCGCCGGCCTCGGCGGTCCGGACCCAGACCGCCGCCACGGCCGACCCCGACGCCCAAGTCCCCGCCCCGGACGAAGAGTTCACCGCCGCCACCGCCACCCTCCCGGAGCCCCCGGCCCCGGTCCAGGCCCAGCCGCAGATCCCCGAACCGGCCACACCTCCCGCCGCCGAAGCACCCACGCCCGAACCGGCCCCGGTTCCGGACCCCGAGCCCGCCCTCGAACCCGAGCCCGAGCCCGAGCCCGAGCCAGCCCCGGTCCCCGAACCCGAACCGGTCCCCGACCCCGAGCCCACCCCCGACCCCGAGCCCACCCCCGACCCCGAGCCCACCCCCGAACCCGAACCGGCCCCCGCCCCGGAGCCCGAAGCCCCCACCCGCGCCCGCCTCCTCGCCCCCGACGGCACCGCCGTCTCCGGCCGCCCGAGCACGGCCGCCGAGCGGACCGCCTTCCGGGCGCTGCTGGGCGAGCACTTCCAGCGCTGCGCCAGCCGCGCCGAGCAGGTCGCCATGCGGCTGCCGGCGCTGCGCTCGCACTCCCGGGACGACCTCAAGAGCGACCTCGCGGCGGTCTACCTGCACCACGTCGACACGGGCGTCCCGGTCCTGCACACCGAGCTGGTCGTGGCGGCCCGCCGACCGGGCTCCGGGCCGCTGGACCCGTACCTGGCGTGCCTGGGATCCGGCCTGCGGCGGCTGCCGAACCACCGGGGCGCCGTGCTGTTGGGCGCCGACGCGGGCGAGGAGGAACTGCGTCACTACGTGCCGGGGACGTTGCTGGTGGAGCCCGCGCCGGTGGTCGGGACGCCGGCGTTGGAGGTCGTACCGGGGACTCCGGTCGAGTTTCTGGTGTGGTCCGCGACCGGCCGCCGCACCTCGGTGATCGCCGAGGACGGCGAGCCCGAGGTGGTGTTCCCGCCCGGTTCGTGGTTCTCCGTCCTGGAGGTCATGCCGGGCGAGGACGGCGAGCCGACCCGCGTCCTGCTGCGCGAGGTCGGCCCGGGCGCCACGGCCGGGACGGCGGACGAGCGCGACCAGCAGGCCCTGGAGCGGCTGCTCGCCTGGCAGGCCCGCCGCGACCTGCTCGCCCCGGAGGACCTCCGCTCCCCGTCCCGCCCCGAGCGACTCCGCCTCACCCCGGGCGTCACCGCCGCCCGGTGACCGGCGTCGGCCGGAAGGGCTACGCCACTGACGCCGGACCAGTTCAGGCCGGCCCTCGGACCTGACGGATCCGCCGCCACATCCCGCGCCCGTGGCCGACACGGCTTCCCCGGCACGGACTTGACGGTGGCTCCCGCACCGCCCGACAGACCGACAAGTTGTCTGTACAGCTCCGGGCCCCTTGGCGGCCATCGGATCGTCATCGAACTCCCCGGCCCCGGTCACCTCGGTCGCTTAGAAACGTGACTGGTCCGGGTCGAACCGATGGTCCGGCGCCCGTCAGCAAGGAGCCCCACCCGATGAGTCCGATGCCCCAACTGTCGCGCCGCAGCCTGCTCGGCGGCGCGGCGGCGGCCGCCGTGCTGTCCGCCCTCCCGATCAGCGTCCAGCAGGCGCTCGCCGCGCCGGCCAAGCCCGGGCGGCTGGCGGACATCCAGCACGTCGTCGTGCTGATGCAGGAGAACCGCGCGTTCGACCACTACTTCGGCACCCTGGCGGGCGTCCGCGGCTTCGGCGACCGGACGGCGGTGCGCGGGGTCAACGGGCGCTCGGTGTTCCACCAGCCCGACCCGGGCCGCAAGGAGGGCCACCTGCTGCCCTTCCCGATGAACGCCGCGCACACCAGCGCCTACCAGCAGGGCGCGCCCGCCTTCGGCTTCGTGGACTCGATGAAGGCCTGGAACGACGGCCTCGCCGACGGCTCGGTCACCCGCCGCTCCGGCGGCTGGCTCGGCCAGGGCTACTACGAGAGCGCCGACATGCCCTTCTACCACGCGCTCGCCTCGGTGTTCACCACCTGTGACGCCTACTACGCGTCCGTCCAGTGCAACACCAACACCAACCGCGACCACCTGATGACCGGGACCAGCGGCGGCACCGTACGGGACACCCCGGTGACCGACAACACCGAGATCCCCGGCGGCTACGAGTGGACCACCTACGCCGAGCGCCTGGAGCGGGCCGGCGTCAGCTGGAAGACCTACCAGGCGCTGGACAACTTCGACGACAACGCGCTCGCCTGGTTCGCCCCCTTCGTCAAGGCCAAGCCCGGCGAGCCGCTGTACGAGCGCGGCATGCGGGCCGTCGGCGACCCGGCGAAGAAGAACGACCCGTTCGCGATGGGCGACGCCCTGGTCGACGCCTTCGCCGCCGACGTCCAGGCCGACCAGCTGCCGCAGGTGTCCTGGATCGTCGCCCCGGCCGCGCTCTCCGAGCACGCCAACTACGCGCCGCCGAACGGCGAGCACCTCACCGCCCGGCTGCTCGCCGCCCTGGCGGCGAAGCCCGAGGTGTGGCAGAAGACCGTCTTCATCCTCAACTACGACGAGCACGGCGGCTTCTTCGACCACCAGCTGCCGCCCGTCCCGCCGCTGGCCACCGGGCGCGGCAAGTCGACCGTGCCGGTGGACGGCGAGGTCGTCGTCCGCGTCAGCAAGGGCTCCGCCACCTACCACCGGGTCGTCGGTCAGGACGGCAGGTACCGGGTCAAGGCCGCGGACGGCTCGCTCGCCTGGTCCGACACCCTGCCGGCCGGCGAGACCCTGGTCTCCGGCCCGTACCCGATGGGCCTGGGCGTGCGGGTGCCGATGGTCGTGGTCTCGCCGTGGACCCGCGGCGGGGTCGTCGACTCCACCGTCTACGACCACACCTCGGTGCTGCGCTTCCTGGAGCAGCGCTTCGGCGTCCAGGAGCCCAACATCAGCCCGTGGCGGCGCACCGTCTGCGGCGACCTCACCAACGTCTTCGACTTCTCCGGCCGCAACCCGGCCTGGCCGCAGCTGCCCGACACCAGCGGCAACCGGCAGAAGGTGGTCGACACCGGCAAGCTCCCCGCCCCCACCGTGCCCAGCCCGCAGGCCTTCCCGCAGCAGCAGCGCGGCACCCGCTCGGCCCGCCCGGCGCCCTACGACCTGCTGGTCAAGCCCCGGCTGAAGGGCGGCGAGCTCACCCTCGACCTGGTCAACCAGGGCCGCCAGGGCGCGGTGTTCGCCGTCTACCCGGCACCGGGCGGCGCGCCCCGGCACTACACCGTCGGCGCGAAGAGCCGGCTCTCCGACGTCTGGACGGTCGGCCCGGAGGGCTACGACCTGCGCGTCCACGGCCCCAACGGCGCGCTGTGGCACCTGCGCGGCGACGCCGCCGGCACGTACGAGGTGTCGCTGTCGGAGGAGCGCAACGGCAAGGTCCTCGAAGTCGACGTGATCAACCGCTCGCGCACCGCCCAGACCTTCCTGGTCGGCGACCTCGCCTACGGCGACGGGCTGCGCGAGGTGCGGGTCGCGGCCGGCGACGACCGGACCGTCAACCTCGCGGTCCGGCCCGAGGGCTGGTACGACGTCGCGGTGGCCGTCCGCGGGGACCTCACCTTCCGCCGTCGGATCGCCGGCCGCTTCCCCTGGGACGACCGGACGGTCACCGACCCGGCCCTGGGCCTGGCCGACCCGCTCGCCGTGGACGTCGCCCTCGGGGCCGCCTCCAGCACCATCGACGAGCCCGTCCTGCTGCCCGGCCGCCCGGCCCGGGTCTCGGCCGTGCTCACCGCCACCGCCGCGCTCACCGCCGTCGAGGCGCAGCCCGTCGTCCCGCCGGGCTGGACGGTCACCGCCGTCACCGCGCCGCCCGCCGCGCTCGCCGCCGGCGCCACCGCCACCGCCGTCTGGGAGGTCACCCCGCCCGCTCAGCTGCCGGACGGCACCACCCACCGGATCCTGGTCACCACCCGGGCGCTGGCCGGCGACCGCTTCGCGATCGCCGACGGCGAACTCGCCGCCCGCCCCGCCCCCGTGATGGCCGGCCACCTGCTGGGCGAGGACTTCGAGTCGCTGGCCGGCGTGCTCCAGCCGCAGGACGGCGTGCTCGGCTGGACGGCCCAGGCGCCGCAGGGCTGGTCGGTGGTCAACGCCCCCGGCATGCCGCAGGGCACCGTCCGTCTCCAGGGCTGGACCTTCCACACCAAGCGGGAGTGGTCCACCCCGGCCGGGCAGGACCGCGGCAACTTCACCCGCGGCCTGGGCGTCCTCGCCGTCGCCGACCCGGACGACTGGGACGACACCGGCTCCCCCTCCCGCAAGGGCGTCTTCGACTCCACGCTCGTCTCCCCCGCCGTCCGCCTCCCGGCCGGCGCCGACACGCTGTACCTGGCCTTCGACTCCCACTACCGGCAGGAGGCCCCGCAGAAGGCGTCCGTCACCGCCGTGTTCGACAACGGCACGGAGACCCGCCTGGTCTTCTACAGCGCCGACGCCACCGGCAACGACAACGCCGGCAAGGACGTCCAGAACACCCTCGTCACCCGCCGCCTCGCCGTCCCGGCGGGGGCGCAGGCGGTGACGCTGAAGTTCCGGATGTACGACGCGGGCAACAACTGGTACTGGGCGGTCGACCACATCCGCCTGGACAGCCGGCCGATCACGGGCTGACCGGCCGGGAGCGGCCCGATCGGCCGCGGGGGGGGGGGCGCCCGGCCGGGGGGGGCGGGGGCCGGGGGGGGGGCGGCGCGCGGGGCGGGGGGTGGGGCCCGCCGCCACCGCGCCGCGCCGCCCCGGCTCCCGGGCCCGGCGCGGCACGGTCGGTCAGGCACGGCCGGTCGGTCAGGCCCGGCCACTCGGACCCGGCCGATCGGTCAGGCCGGGCCCGAGGAGCCGCCGGAGGCCCCGGCGGCGGCCTCGGGCTGCTGCTGAGTCGAGCAGTGGATGCCGCCACCGCCGGCCGCGATGGCGTTGATGCTCACCGGGACGATCTCGCGGCCGGGGTGGAGGTCGGCCAGCACGCCCGCCGCCCGGTCGTCGGAGGCCTTGTCCCCGAACTGAGGCATGATCACGGCCCCGTTGACGACGTAGTAGTTGAGGTAGGTGGCCAGGAAGTCCTTGCCCCGGTCCGGCTGCCCGGTGAGGTCGGGTTCGGCGAGTTCCACGATCCGCGGCTTGCGGCCCTTGGCGTCGGTGGTGGAGCCGAGCACCTGCAAGGCCTGGTCGGAGGCGCGGGACCAGATGTCCGGCGGGGTGTCCGGGCCGGGGCGGTGGATGACGACCACGCCCGGCTCCGCGAACCGGGCCAGGGCGTCGATGTGGCAGTCGGTGATGTCCTGCCCGGCCACGCCGGCGAACCAGATGACCTTCTGGACGCCGAACAGCTCCTTCAGGGCCCCCTCGATCTGGTCGCGGCTCGTGCCCGGGTTGCGGTTCGCGTTGACCCACGAGCTCTCGGTGGCCATCAGGGTGCCCTCGCCGTCGACCTCGATCGCGCCGCCCTCGCCGGTGATCGGCGCCTGGATGCGCCGGATCCTGTAGTGGTCGAGGAGGTACCGGGCGACCTTGGCGTCGTTGTCGTGGGTCTGTTTGCCGCCCCAGCCGTTGAAGTTGAGGTCGACGCCGGCCAGTCCTGCCGGGCCGGTGACGAAGGTCGGGCCGGTGTCGCGGGCCCACAGGTCGTCCACCGCCAGGTCGAGGACCTCGACGCTGGAGCCGCACAGCTGCCGGGCCGCGGCGCTCTGGTCCGGGCGGGCCATCAGCACCACCGGTTCGAACCGGGCGACGGCCTGCGCGACGTGCGCGATGTCCTGGCGGACGGCGGGCAGTTGGTCGCCCCACACCGATTCGAGGGCCGGCCAGGCCATGAACGTCCTGGTGTGGGGGCGCCACTCGGCCGGCATGGCGTACGACGCGGCGGCGCTCGCGGCTCCGCCCGTGCCCGTACCGGCGGCCGTGGTCGGCTCGTCCTTCGGGGACGAGGCCCCCGACGAACCGCAGCCTTCCACCATCGCGACCACGGCCGCGGCCGCCCAGGAGCGCAGCACGGCCCGGCGGGACAGGGCGGGTTCTCTCATGGCAGGTCCCCTCGTCGACACGGATTCCACCCCGAAGCGGGCGATATCCGACAGTAGGGGTGGCCGGCGGGTCCGTCGGCGAGCCCGCGCGGCGCCGATCGGGCGAATCGGGCGATCCGCCGGGCCGGGAGGCCGGGGTGGGCGCCTCTCAAACCAGACTAAAAGTTCAGTCAATATTTCGAGTACAGTGGACCACCATGCCAGACCGTCGAACAGAGATACTGAGAGCGGCCACACGACTCATCGCGCGACGCGGCGTACGCGGACTGCGGGTGGGGGAACTGGCGGCCGAGGCCGGGGTGTCGACCTCGCTGATCTACTACCACTTCACCGACCGCGCCGGGATCCTCCGCGAGACCCTGGAGTTCATCGGCGAACGGGCCGACCGCTACACCGCCGAACCGGAGCCCGGGGCGCCCGCGGACGACCCCTGGAGCGAACTGGCCCAGGCCCTGCTGCTGGAACTCCAGGACTCCACCGAGGTCCGCGAGAACAGCACCGCCTGGGGCGAGTTGCGGGCGAGCGCGGTCTTCGAGTCCCGCCTCCGCGAGGACCTGGCCAGGGCCACCCACACCTGGGTGCACGAGATCGCCGGCCTGCTCGGCCGCGCCCACCCGTTCGGCACCGCGCCCGCGCACGCCGCCTCCGCCGAACGCCTCACCGCGCTCCTGGAAGGCCTCAGCATCCGCTGGCTGAGCGGCTCCCTGCCGCTCGACCGCGCGCGCAGCCTGCTCGGCGAGGCGATCGGCACGGAGATCGCGGGCTGGCGCGCCTAGGGCGCGTCTTCAGGATCTGCTGGGCCCGGTCGACCGGACAGGCCCTAAGGCAGCGGTTCCTGCATCGTGGAGCAGTGGATGCCGCCGCCCCCGGCCATCAGGCGGTCGACGTCGAGCTGGACGACCTCGCGCCCGGGGAAGGCCTCGGCGAGGGTGCGCCGGGCGGCCTCGTCCTTGTACACGTCGCCGAACTGGGCGGCGATCACGCCCCCGTTGACGACGTGGAAGTTCAGGTACGAGCCAACGAACTTCGAGTCGCGCGAGCGGACGGTGTCGGGACCGTCCACCCGGATCACCTGGAGCCTGCGGCCCCTGGCGTCGGTGGCCCGGGAGAGGATGTCGAACTGCTCCCGGGCGTCCCGGGCCCAGACGTCGTGGCGGTCCGCCGGGGGCAGTTGCACCAGGACGACGCCCGGCCGGACGAACCGGGAGGTGACGTCGATGTGGTCGTCGGTGATGTCCTGGCCCTTGATCCCGGGGACCCAGATCATCTTGTCCGCGCCGTACACCTCCAGGACGGCCTCCTCGATCTCGTCCCGGCTCATGCCCCGGTTGCGGTTCTTGTTGACCAGGCTGCTCTCGGTGGCCATCAGGGTGCCGTCGCCGTCGGTCTCGACCGAGCCGCCCTCACCGACGAACTCCGCGTAGGAGAAGGGGAGTCGGAGCATCTCGGCGATGCCGCGCGCGACCTCGGCGTCGTCCCGGTGGGTCTGCTTGCCGCCCCAGCCGTTGAAGTTGAGGCCGACGGCGTCGAGCCGCCCGTAGCCGTCGCGCCGGAACACCGGGGCGGTGTCCCGCATCCAGAGGTCGTCGGTGGGGACGGCGTCCGTCACGGTGACGGCGGGTCCGCACAGGGACTGGGCCTCCCGGACGCTGTAGTCGTCCGGGGCGCACATGACCACCGGCTCGAAGCGGGCGATGGTCCGGGCGATGAGCGCGATGTCCTGCTGGACACCCGCCAGCTGCCGGCCCCAGACGGACTTGCGGGACGGCCAGGACATCCAGGTGCGGGCGTGCGGGACGTCGTCGCGGTCCACCCACCACTGCGGGAGCCCGGCCTCGCCGGCGTACGGCAGCCCGTGCTCCGCCTGGTGCGGGGGCGGGGTCGGGGCCCCGAAGAGGCGGTCGAACAGGGAGCGGTTGTCACCGTGGGTGCTGCTCATGACGGATCTCCAAATCAAGTATTGCCCACCGAGTGACCGGTGGCCCCGCAGCCGCAACTCTGACATTGACTGAATTTTCAGTCAAGCTCCAGATCATGGAACTGCCCGGCCGACCCCGACACGGGAAAAGGGCCCCGGGCCGCCTCGCCCGGGGCCGGAACGCGACGCACGCTACCCGCGCAGTCGCTCCACTTCGGCCTCGATCGCGCCGGCCATCAGCTCACGCGCGTGCGCCACCGGCAGGCTGCCGCTGAGCCAACGGACGCTCAGCCCCTCCAGCAGCGCGGTCAGCCGCTCGGCCGAGGCCGCCAGGGCGGCGGCCCCGTTCATCGGCCGCACCTGCCCGAGCAGCTCCGCGACCTCCTGGACCCAGACGAGGGTGGCCCGGGCCAGGTCCTCCCGCAGCTCGGGGTCGAACACCGCACTCGCCCGCAGCTCGCCCCAGGCCGTGCTGTTCTCCCGCACCTCGGGGGTGTCCTGGAGCTCCAGCAGCAGCGTCTGCTCCAGCTCGCCCCGGGCGTCCAGCGGCGGCGCGTCCGCCGCGCGCTCCGTCGTGTAGCGCTCGGCCCGGTCGTTGATGAACTCCAGCGTCGCGCGGAGGATCCCCGCGCGGTCCTTGAAGTGGTAGTAGATCAGCGCGGTCGAAACACCCGCCTCCGCCGCCAGTTCCTCCACGCGCAGCCCGCGGACGCCGCGCCGGGCGATGACCCGCGCAGCCGCTTCCATGATCAAGGTTCGACGGTCAGCCACAAGGAATCACCTTACCCGGAGGGGGCACCGGCCGATCGGAGGACCCCATTCCTGACTGAAATCCCAGTCGGGGTATGATCCGGTGCGCTTCACGACGCCGACGTCCGCCCGGGCCCCGGCCCGACCGCCCGCCGCGCCCTCGCCTTGCCCCGTCCTGCCTTGCCCCGTCCTGCCCTTGCCTTGCCCCGCTCCGCCACTCCCCCGTCCCACCCGCACGACCCGCTGGGAGCCAGCATGACCGCAGAGCCCTTCGGCGCCCCGTCGCCCACGGCGTTCCAGGCGCTGTCCCCGGACGACCCCCGCGAGGTCGGCGGCTACCGCCTCTGCGCGCGGCTCGGCGCGGGCGGCATGGGCCTCGTCTACCTGGCCTACACCCCCGGCGGGCGGCCGGTCGCGCTCAAGGTCGTCCGGCCCGAACTCGCCGAGGACCCCGAGTTCCGGCACCGCTTCGCCCAGGAGGTCGCCAGCGCCCGGCGCATCCACGGCCTCTACACCGCCCAGGTGGTCGACGCGGGCACCGACGCCGCCACTCCCTGGCTGGCCACCACCTTCGTGCCCGGCCCCTCCCTCCAGCAGGTCGTCCACCACTACGGACCGCTGCCCGAACGGACCGTCCTGCTGCTCCTCGCCGGCATCGCCGAGGCCCTCCAGGCGATCCACGCGGCGGGCGTCGTCCACCGCGACCTCAAGCCCGGCAACGTCCTCGTCGCCGCCGACGGCCCCCGCGTCATCGACTTCGGCATCGCCCGGGCCGCCGACGCCAGCCCGCTCACCGGCATCGGCCTGCGGATCGGCTCGCCCGGCTTCATGGCCCCCGAACAGGCCCTCGGCCTGTCCGCCGCCCCGGCCACCGACGTCTTCGCGCTGGGCGCCCTGATCGCCTACGTCGGCTCCGGCACTCCCCCCTTCGGCGACGGGCCCGAGCCCGCCTCGCTGTACCGGGCGGTGCACGAGGAGCCCGACCTCTCCCACCTGCCGCCCGGACTGCACGAACTGGTCCGGCTCTGCCTGGCCAAGCGCCCCGAGGACCGGCCGGGCACCGCCCAGCTGATCGAGGCCGCCCGCCGGCACCCCGCCACCGGCGGCGAACTCCGTTTCTCGGACGACTGGCTGCCCCAGCAGGTCAGCAGCGCGATCCGCCGCCACAGCGACCTGCCGACCACGCCCGCCACACCCGCCCCGCCCGCCACCGTCCTCTCCCCGGCCCTGGCCGCGGCCGACGCCCCGACCAGGCTCGGCCTCCCCGCCCCGTCGCCCACCCGACTGCAACCGGCCCCCGACAGACCCGAGCCCGCCGCCCCCGCCCGCCGGCACACCCGCACCCGCACCGTGCTCCTGACCACCGCCGCCCTCCTCGTCGGCGCCGCGGCCGCGTTCGTCCTGCTCGATCCCGAGTACCTCGACGACCCCGACGACCAGAACGTCGCCGCCGGCCTCGCCCCGTCCGCCGGCGCCGCCACCGCCCCGTCCGCCACCGCCCCGGCCACCACCGCCGCCACGACGGCCCCCGGGTACACCGCCGTCCACACCAACCTCGAACTCACCTCCCCCGACCCCAGCTACGAGTTCGACCTCAAGGCCGGGAAGGTCACCGCCCAGGACGCCTCGACCTGGTACCTGGGCCGCCACGCCGGCGAGTTCTACATCCCCGAGGACAGCGACGCCTACGTCGCGCCGACCGGCCGGCTCACCCTCCCCGACTGCGTCAAGGGCGTCGAGACCCAGCCGGTCTCCACCCTGCCCTTCAACGCCCTGCGCACCGACCGCAGCTTCTGCGTCCGCGCCCAGGGCGGCCAGGACATCGCCATCGTCCGCATCCTCGCCACGGCCGCCGACGACGGCCCGGTCCGGATCTCGCTCACCTCCTACCACCGCTCCGCCTGACGCGGCGCCACCCCGGCCGGACGGCCCCGTTCCGCGCGCAGGCGTGACCGGACGGGGCCCGGCCACCGGCCCGGCGGCACTGTCGGTGACGGCTGGTACGGTCCGCCCATGATGAAGCGCGTACCGTTCACCGGTGCTGAGAAGGACAGTCTGCAGGTCGCCCTCGACCGGCACCGCGACGCGGTGCTGTGGAAGCTCGACGGCCTGGACGACGAGCAGCTGCGGCGGCCGATGACCCCGTCGGGGACGAACCTGCTGGGCCTGGTCAAGCACCTGGGGGGTGCCGAGCTGGGCTGGTTCTGCGAGGCGTTCGGCCGCGAGACGGGGCCCCTGCCCTTCGACCTGGAGGCCGACGAGACCTCCGACATGAGGGTGGAGCCGCACGAGTCCACCGAGGACGTCCTGGCGTTCTACGCCCGCGCCCGCGCCGCCGCCGACCAGGTGATCGGCGAACTCGACCTCGACGACCTGGGCAAGGCCTGGTTCGGCGACGCCGTTTCGCTGCGCTGGGTGCTCATCCACATGGTGACGGAGACCACGCGGCACGCGGGCCACGTGGACATCCTGCGCGAACTCCTCGACGGCGCGGCCGGCGACCACAACCGGGGCTGAGCCGGGCAGGGGCCGCACCTGCGCCATCCCTCGTCGTCCCGCGCCATCTCCGGTGAACGCCTGACGTGCCCGCCCGGCGCCTTCACACTGGTGGTGAAAGACGCAGGCCGACCTGCGACCGCGAAACCCCGAAGGTGCACATGAGTGAGCGATTCGCCGCATTGGACGACCTGGCCGAGCGGTGGGGCCTGAGCGGCCTGGAACTCGTCGGCAAGGGCCTGGAGTTCTCCGTGTTCCGGGCGCAGGCGCGGGACGGCCAGCCCGTCGCGGTGCGGCTCGCACGCCAGCGGTTCGAGTCGAACGCCAACGACCCCCACGTGGACACCCGGACCCTGCTCCGGCAGGAGTACGTCATCGCGAAGCACCTGGCCGCCCACGGCCTGCCGGTCGCGCAGCCGAGGGAGCTCGTCCTGGCGGACGACCCGGCCGCCCCCGACGTGCTGCTGTCCGCCTACGTCCCCGACGACGGCTCGGACCTCGACTCCTTCGAGCTGGGTCACCTCCTCGCGCGGCTCCACCGGGTGCCGCCGCCGCAGCTGAGGCCGGTCGCGGCGGAGGGAACCAGCACGGCGGCGGCGATCGCCGCACGCATCGGGCGCCGCTGGGCCGAGATCGGCCGCCGAGTCGACGACTGGCCCGAGCCGCCGGCCGCTTCCCTGGTCGCCGGCCACCTCGCCGGCTGCACCGAGGACAGCCTGCTGCACCTCGACGTGCGCAGCGACAACATCCGCCGCCACCAGGGGCGGGCGGTCGCCCTGCTGGACTGGTCGAACGCCCTGCTCGGGCCCCCGGCCGTGGAGTTCGGCCGGCTCGTCGAGTACGCCCGGTACCCGGAGAACGGCCTCGACCCGGCGGCGGTCCGCAGCGGGTACGCGAGGACGGCGACCGCCCCGGCCGACGACGATCCGTGCCTGGTCGTGGGCCGGCTGGACGCCGCGCTGATGCTGGCGCTCGTCTTCCTCTCCGAGGCGCCCGACTCCGGCCGCGGCCCGGCGGCGGCCGACCACGCCCGCGAGCTCGCGCTCAGAATGGGCGCCGGCCGCGCGTGAGGAAGCCCAGGAGCAGAGCTCTCAGGGCCGGCCGAGGACGCGGTCGACGGCGATCTCGATGACCACCCGATCCGGGTTCGCCCGGGGTTCGCGGTAACGCTCGGTGTAGCGCCGCTCGGCGTCGGCGACCTGCTCGGGCTCGTCCCGGACGACGGCCACGCCCTCCAGGGTCGACCAGCGGGCCCGGTCCACCTGGCAGACCGCGACCCGCAGGCCCTGCGGGCCGGCCGCCGCCACGTTGCGCGCCTTGCGGCTGGTGCGGCTGGTGATCACCCGGGCCGTCCCGGTCTCCGGCTGGTACGTCACGCCGACCGGCACCACGTGCGGCGAGCCGTCCGGGCGAGCGGTGGTCAGGGTGGCGATGTGACGCTCGCGCCAGAAGGCGAGGAAGGCGTCGTCGAGGTCGCGGGGATCATGGGCCATGATCGCGATGCTACGG
>NZ_JBHWIJ010000035.1:0-45159 GCF_042732255.1 Kitasatospora sp. NPDC059803
GAATGGGGTCGTTGGGCCCTGGGCCCTGCGGCGGCCGGTGGGCGATGATGCCCTGGGCCCTGCCGGGAGTGTGCGGGGGTGACGAAGGTGGAGCCGCGTGATGGCGACCAAGACGGCGGGCGCCGGGGCACCGGCGCCGGTGCGGGTGTTCCTGCTGGACGACCACGAGGTGGTGCGCCGCGGGGTGCACGACCTGCTGGACGGCGAGCCCGATCTGGAGGTGGTCGGCGAGGCCGCCACCGCCGAGCAGGCGCTCGTCCGGGTGCCCGCGCTGCGGCCCGACGTCGCGGTGCTGGACGTCCGGTTGGGCGACGGCGACGGGGTGTCGGTCTGCCGCGAACTGCGCTCCCGGATGCCCGGCCTGGCCTGCCTGATGCTGACCTCCTTCGACGACGAGGAGGCGCTGCTGGACGCCGTCATGGCGGGCGCCGCCGGGTACGTGCTCAAGCAGATCAGCGGCACCGACCTGGTGGCCGCCGTGCGGACCGTCGCCTCCGGCCGCTCGATGCTGGACCCGGGCGCCGCCACCCGGCTGCTCAACCGCCTGCGCAGCGACGCCGAGCCCGCGCAGCCCGTCACCACCGGGCCCGCGCTGACCGTGCGCGAGCAGGAGGTGCTGGCGCTGATCGGGGAGGGCCTGACCAACCGGCAGATCGGCGAACGGCTCTACCTCGCCGAGAAGACGGTGAAGAACCACGTCTCGCGGCTGCTCGCCAAGCTGGGCGTGGAGCGGCGGGTGCAGGCCGCGCTGATCTCCACCGAGCTGCGCCAGGCGGCCGCCGCCGCGCAGCCGGGGCACCTGCGCTCCCTCCGGGGCTGACGCGACGTCCGGGCCCGGGACCCCCGGCGGGACCATCGGCCCTCGCGGCGCCGCCACCGCCGGGGCGAGCATCGAGGGCATGAACGGTGATCACGACCTGCTCGAACTGGACCGGGAGCGGGCGCTGGAACTGCTGGCCAGGGCCGCGGTCGGCCGGGTGGTCTACACCATCCGCGCTCTCCCGGCGGTGCTGCCGGTGTCCTTCCGGCTCGACCTGTCGGACGGCGGCGGAGTGCTGCTCTCGGCCCCGGCCGGCTCCGAACTCGCGCGGGCCGTGGACGACGCCGTGATCGCCTTCGAGGCCGACGAGGTGGACGGCGTGGACGGCTCCGGCTGGTACGTCACCGTCCTCGGCCGCGCCCAGGTCGGCCCCGCCGTCGGCCGCGCCCCCGGCGCCGTCCGGATCCGCATCCGCCCCGAACTCGTCGTCGGCCGGCGGCTGCCCCCGCGCACAAACTAGTGGCGCGTCTCGATTGGTCGACCGGGTAATTGATCTCTGCGGGGCGCCAACCTGGAGACCGGCATGCGTTGTGCATCCGGCAAGATCAATAGAGGATGCATGCTGGACGGCAGATGGAGGGAACCGCCTTGCTTGCCGCCCGGGTGGGGAAGTCGCAGGCAGCGCAGTCCTGAGTCCCTGGCCGTGCCGGCGCGAGGCGGCTGACTGGAGTTGGAGAGTCCGGCGTGGTGATTGCGGAGGAAACAGAGTTCGACCCGGAGGAGATGTTCGGGCTCTACGTCTCGGTCGGGTGGGAGGGGTACACCTGCGACGTCGACAAGCTCTGTCGCGGTCTGGCCAACTCGCACCTGGTCATCACTGCCCGCGATGAGTCAGGCGTGCTCCTTGGCCTAGCCAGGACGGTCTCCGACGATGAAAGCATCTGCTACGTCCAGGACCTGCTGGTCAACCCGAGGTTCCACCGGCAGGGGATCGGCCGGGCGTTGCTTGAACACCTGATGGAGCGGTACGCGCACTGTCGCTTCTTCCTGTTGTCCACCGACCATGAGTCGACACCGGAGGGGAAGAGGAACCACGCTTTCTATCGGCAGATGGGCTTCCTCTCCTACGAGGAGAAGCAGATGACGGGCTTCGGCCTGCCGAGGATCCGGGCGCCCCGAGGCCAAACCGAGACGTGACGCGCTACGCGGCCCTGGCTGGATACTCGGTCCAACTGCGGATCGGCGAGCCCAGGGCGAAGCTGGACTTGGGCTCGGCGCATGCGTTGTGCCAGCGGATGTAGACGTTGATGGCGGCGTTCTGCTCGGCGTGGCTGCGGTGGTCGGTGCCGTTGAGCGCGAAGTAACGAAGTGCCGCGAACTCGGACTCGATCCAGTTCAGCCACGAGCCGTAGGTGGGCAGGAAGACCAGCTCGACCTCGTTGTCCGCTGCCCAGGCCCGCACGTTCGGGTGCTTGTGCGGGGAGAAGTTGTCCAGCACGACGTAAGGCTTCTCCCCGGGCCAGCGGGAGCGCAGGGCCTTGAGCAGGCCGAGGAACTCACGCCATCGCTTTCGCTTACGGATCCGGTAGTAGATCTTGCCGGTGGTCAGGTCGAGGGCGGCGAGCATGTGCATCACGCCGTCGTAGCGGTTGTAGGTGGCCTGCAGCCGGCGCGGCGAACGCGTGGGGCGCCAGGCCTTGCCCTTGCGCGGCTGAAGGTTGAGCGGGCCGAACTCGTCCACGCAGACCACCCGCCCGTCGGCGGGCGGCGCGTCGTAGAGCTCCAGGACCCGGTGCATCTTGGCGATGAAGGCCGGGTCCGTGGATGCCCTCCATGTGGTCGTCGTCTGCCAGGAGACTTTGCCCTCGCGCAGGATCCGGCGCAGGGTCTCGCGGCTGAGGACGGTGACGACCCTGCGCGCGATCAGGTGCTCGGCGAGCTTGGTCAGGCTCCAGGTGGAGAACGCGGCGATACCCCAGTCCGCGGGGGACGTCCGGGCGATCAGGCAGATGCGCTCGCGCACCTGTTCACCGATCGTCTTCGGGCGTCCCCCGCTCCATTTTGGGTCCAGTGCGTCGAACCCCCGCTCGTCAAAGGCGTGGATGACATCGCGCACGTAGTCCTCACCGACCCGCAGCAGCGAGGTGATGTCCCGCACGGACTGCCCCTGCGTGGACATCAGCACCACGATCGCCCGCCGCAGCCTCACCGGATCCTTCGACGTCCGGCCGATCCGCTGCAGCCGCCGGCCCTCCTCCATGCTCACCGGCCGGACGAACACTCCCGGACGACGCCCCACGACCACCTCCAAGATCAGAACTCGGAGACAGCCTGACGGACTACCAGCAGCCGATCAATTTCCCGGTCGACCAATCGAGCCGAGCCACTGGTGCTAGTGCGGATCGCCCTCGATGCGGCCCGCCAAGGCGCGGACGGTCGGCGGGAGTTGGCGCAGGCGCACGGCGAGGAGCGGGACGGCCAGGGCGAGGTAGACCCAGCTCAGCGCGACCCGGGCGGACTCGCCGGGGAGGGCGAACTGGACGGCGAACAAGGCGAACAGCAGCCCGGCCTTCCAGGGCAGGAACCGCAGGTCGAGCAGGAGCACCACGGCCAGGACGGTCTGCGCGGCGGTCAGCAGCACCTCGTCCACCTGGCGCTCGACCAGCGGGAGGGAGGCTGCGCCGCCGCCGGCCAGGTAGGCGAACGGAAGGCAGCCGATCAGCAGGGTCCACTGGTTGACTTTGCTGGAGAGCAGCGCGCCGAGGCCGTCGTCCCCGCGCAGCCGCCAGGCGAAGACGACCGCGACGATCAACTCGGGCGCCTCGGAGGCGAGCGGGGCCAGCCACTGCACCAGCAGGAAGCGGTCGATGCCGAGCGAGGCGCCGGCGTCGACCAGCGAGGTGGCGAAGGGCTCGGCGCAGGCGAAGATCACCCCGGCCGCGACCGCGAAGACCAGGACGGTGGTCGCCCGGCGGCGCTGCCGCGGAAGGGCGGCCAACCGGGCCGGGACGCCGATGAGTTCCTCCTCGTCGTCCTCGCCGCAGCGGCTGACCCGGAAGAGGTAGTAGCCGTACCAGGCGATCAGGACGACCGCGAGCACCCAGGAGATCTGCCGGGTCAGCGGCATCACGAAGGCCACCAGGGCGGCGGTGCCGAGGAAGCCGGTGTCGATCCGCCGGTGCTCCCGCAGGGTGATCCCGGGGGTGGCGCCGCGGCGCCGGGCGGCGAAGTAGGAGGCGAGGGCGACCAGCGGCCAGCCGACGCCGACCAGCAGCCGGTTGGCGCCGGTCATGTTGGCGGCCGCGTAGGCGGCGTACTCGGGCCGGGTGCCGGCCGCGTACGCGAAGTAGAGGTCGACGGCGTACTCGGGCAGGACGGCGATGAACGCCAGCAGGGCCAGGGCGAGCGGGCCGGAGATGTCGGCCCGGGCGGTCTCCGCGGCCCACATCAGCAGGAGCGCCGCCGCCAGCACGCCGAGGCCGAAGACCACCATGCCCGGTACGGGCGCCAGGTGCACCCCGGCCAGCCGCAGCACCACGGAGGGCAGCGCGCCGGCCACGGCGGCCCCGATCCGCAGGGCCGTCACGGATCCGCTGGGCGGCTGCGCCGACGGGATCCCGCCGGGGCCCGGTGGGGTGGCGGTCGCGGGTGACTTCTGGGCCATCAGCCGTCCTTGCGCTCGGGGAACCTGAGCAGGCCAGGGCCTGTCCGGCGGATCTTGCCGGACAGACCTTAGGGTCGGCGGGCGGCGGGGCGGGCCGAACGGCGGGGCGGCGCGGCCGAGTTCCCCCGGACGGCGGCCGGGCGCCGTGCTCTACGCTGACCCGGACGCCGTCGACGGAGGGAACAGGACGCCATGCTCGACCCCGGGACCGCCGCCCTCTACGCGCGGGACGAGACCTGTCGGCTGCTGGGCATCGCGCTGGACGAGGTGTCCGCCGGCCGCGCGGTGACGCGGATGACGGTGGCCGCGACGATGGTGAACGGCCACGGGACGGCGCACGGCGGCTTCCTGTTCCTGCTCGCCGACGCCGCGTTCGCGTTCGCGTGCAACAGCCACGGCCCGGTGACGGTCGCGCAGGCGGCGCAGGTCGTCTTCCTGGCCCCGGCGGCGGTCGGGGACGAACTGGTGGCGGAGGCGGTGGAGCGGTCGCGGGCCGGGCGCAGCGGGGTCTACGACGTGACGGTCCGGCGGGCGGACGGGAAGGTCATCGCCGAGTTCCGCGGGCAGAGCGTGGTGATCGGGGGCCGGCCGCAGACCGACTGACCGCCCGGCCCTCACCCCCGCTGCCCGGCCCCTGCCATCACCGTCCGGTCAGGACTGCGGACGCTCGTCCAGTACCTGCTGGAGCTTGCCGGTGCGCGGGTTGGTGACCAGTTCGGAGCGCGGCACCCACTCGACCGCGAGGTCGTGGATGCTGCCCAGCGCGACCTCGTCGGGGTAGAGCGGCCGGGCCGTGTACACGGCCTCGACGAGCCGGTCGGCGAGCTCGGGGGCCGGCCGCTGCCCGGTGTAGCCGAGGCGCAGGATCAGGCCGTCGCGCCCGGCCCAGCGGCGCTGCACGAGCTGCATGCCGGTGATGTGCCGCTCCGGGTCGGCGGCGAGCAGGACGGCCCGGATCTCCTCGGTGGGCATGGCGACGGTGCCGACCCGGGCGCCCTCGGTGGAGCGGCCGAGCAGGCGGAAGCGGCGGCAGCGGGCGTCGGTCCACTCGGCGCGGTCGCCGGTCGGGTAGCGCAGGATCGGCATCAGGGTGCGGAACAGGTTGGTGACGACGACCCGGCCGGGAGTGCCGGGTGTGGTGATCGTCTTGCCGGTGACGTCGTCGACGAGCTCCACCACCGTGCGGTGCGCGAAGGCCTCGTGCACCCGGACGTCGTCGCCGGGGACGGGCGAGCCGACCAGCCCGGCGTCGTTGGAGGCGTAGCCGACGGAGGCGACGGCGGCGTGGGGGAAGGCCCGGGCGAGGATCGGCCGCAGGTCGGCGAAGAGCAGATCGCCGCCGAACAGCAGCAGTTCGACCCCGTCGGCCGTCTCCCCGCGCTGGACCAGGCACTCGGCGACGGCGCTGAGCTTCATCGGCTCGCCGGCCAGCACGTGGACGCCGAAACCGGTGATGAGGTCGGCGATGTACGGGTCGGGGGCGGCGCCGCCGACGCCCAGGCGGACGTTGTCCACGGGTGCGTGGTGCAGGGCGCCCTCGATGTAGAGGAAGCCGCCGTAGAGTTCGCCGGCCGTGAACAGGTTGGCGACCCGGTGTCCGGGCCGCAGGCCGGCCCGGACGAGTCCGGCGCCGAAGGCGGTGACCGAGTCGGCGTGCTCGGTGCGGGTCCAGGGCGAGAACTTGGGGACGCCGGTGGTGCCGCCGGTCTTGTAGATGCCGGCGTCGCTGAGCGGGCCGGTCAGGACGCGGTTGTCGGGCCAGGTGTTGGCGGCCCAGAAGGCGGCCTGGTCGATGACGGGGAGCTGGTCGAGGCGCTCGGCGGCGGGGGGAAGGTCGCGGTACAGCTCGGCGTAGAACGGCGAGTTGGCGCGGGCGAAGGCGATCAGCTCGGCCAGGGGCTTGGCGGGCATGGTGGTCGGGTCCCTTGTTCAGGAGGAGGGTGCTGCGGGGGGTGCTTCGGCGGGTGTTTCGACTCGTGCTTCGGCTCGTGTTTCGGCTCGTGTTTCGAGGCGTGCGTCGGGCTGCCCGAGCCAGGTCCGGGCGAGGGACTGGACGGTGGAGCCGTCCGGGTCGGCGAGTTTGGCGGCCAGGTAGTCGGCGGCCCACTGGTTGGCGGGCACCCGGAAGGGCGGCCGGTCGGCGAGCAGGGTCCGTACGACGACCTCGGCGACCTCCCGGGCGGGCTGGCCGGCCGACTCCCAGCCCTGGCCGCCGACCCAGTCCAGGTAGCCGGCGAAGGTGGGCGCGTACGGGCCGGAGGCGGCCTGGATGGTGCCGCGGTCGATGTCCGGGAAGACCCCGAACCGGGTGTCCGGGACGTAGCCGGGCACGACCACCGAGACCTGGACGCCGTGCGCCGCCGCGACCGGGGCGAGCGCCTCCAGGAACCCCTCGACGGCGAACTTGGCGGCGCAGTACGCCTCGTTGAACGGCTGGCCGACCACGCCGTGCACGCTGCCGACGGCGACCAGGCGGCCTGCGGAGGCCCGCAGCAGCGGCAGCGCGGCCCGGCTGACGGCGGCCACCCCGAAGAAGTTGACCTCCAGGTTGGCCCGCAGCGCCGCGTCGGTGGACATCTCCAGGGTCGGGTCGGAGTTGGAGACGCCCGCGTTGTTGACCACGGCGTCCAGCCGCCCGTACGTCCGGGCCACGCCGTCCAGGCAGGCGGCGACCGAGCCGGGGTCGGTGACGTCGAGGCGGCGGACGTCCACGGTGACGCCGGCGGCCTCGGCGGCCCGCCGGAGCTCCCCGGCGCGGGCGGGTTCGCGCAGGGTGGCCACCGTGCGGTACCCGGCCCGGGCCGCTGCGACGGCGGTGGCCAGGCCGATGCCGGAGGACGTCCCGGTGATCAGCAGGACCTTGCCGTCGGCGTTCACATTGCTCACGGCGTTCCCGGCGTTCGCGTCGCTCACGACGCGCTCTCCGCGAGTTCCCCGGGGGCGGCGGCCTCGCGCCTGGCGGCGTCCAGCAGCGGCTGGAGGCCGAGGGCGGGGAGGAAGGAGCAGGCGGCCAGCAGGGTGCCGCCCGCCATCACCGCCCGGGCCGCGTCCAGGATGCCCAGCGGGCCGGTGAGCAGGGTGACGGCCAGGCCGCCGACCAGCGCGGCGAGCGGGATCACGCCCCAGGTGACGGTCCGGAAGGCGGCGTGCATGACGCCCTGGTTGCGGGCGGTCATCCGGGCCTGCCGGGTGGGCGCGCTGCACACGTTGATGCAGGACATGAAGAACCCGTAGCAGCCCATGGTCACCGCGATCACCGGCCCGGGTGGCAGCGCGGGCGCGGCGAGCAGGCCGAGGCCGGCCAGGCAGTGCAGCAGCAGCGACCAGGCCATCGTCCGCCCCAGGCCGAACCGCCGGCTGAGCCGTGGGGCGACGAGGGCGCCGATCAGCGCGCCGAGCGCGGCCACCGACATGGCCGCGCCGAAGGCACCGACCGTCACGCCCAGGCCCCGGTAGGCGAGGACGGGCAGGACGGTGACGAAGACCGGCCCGCCGCAGTTGAGCGTGACGGCCGCCAGCACCACCCGGCGCAGCACCGGGTCCGCCCAGTTGAGCCGGAAGCCGAGGGTCAGCCGCTCCCGGATCGAGCCGTCCTCGACCGTCCGCTCGCCCCACGGGCTCATGTACCGGAAGCAGACGGCCGAGACCAGGTAGCTGGCCGCGTCGACCAGCAGGGCGGCCACCCCGAGCGCGCTGTACAGGGCGGCGGCGATGGAGGGGCCGGCGACCTCGGCGACCGAGCCGCTGCCCTCCAGCCGGGAGTACGCGCGGACCATGCCGTCCTCGGGCACCACGGCGGGGACGGCGACCAGGTAGCCGACGTTGAAGAAGATCGTCGCGCCGCTGATCACCGCCACGCAGCCGAACAGCAGCGGGGTGGACAGCACGTCGAGCCAGTATGCGAGCGGGATCGCCGCCACCGCCGCCAGCCGGACGAGGTCGCAGCCGAGCATGGTGCGGCGCTTGTCCCAGCGGTCGACCAGCACTCCGGCGACCGGCCCGAGCAGCGGGATGCCGAGGTACTGGGCCATCGCCACCACGCCGACCTGGAGGGCGGAGGCGTGCAGGACGAAGATCATCAGGGTCGGGACGACGAACACGGTGACCTTGTCGCCGACCAGGCTGACGGTCTGCCCGGCCCAGAACAGGTCGAAGCCCCGGCCCAGCGGTGCCGGCCGCTCGGGCGCCGTCCCGCCTCCCGCCGGGTCGGACGTCACCCCGCCTCCCGCCGGGTCGGACTTCACGCGCCCTCCCGCAGGACCAGCCCGGCGGTCTTGCCGGTGCGGCCGTTGCTGATCAGCTCCTCGACCGGCCGCACTCGGAAGGACTCCGGGTCGTGCTGGAAAGCGGTGCTGAGCGTGAAGGTGGCGGTGAACAGCTCCTTGCGCAGCCGCTCGGTGTCGGGCGCGGCGCCCGTCCCGCCGGTGAGCAGCAGCACCTCCACCCCGGTGGCCCGGCCGCGCTGTTCGGTCAGCACCACCTGGGCCCGGGCCACGCCCGGTTCGCGCTCGGCCCGGGCGATCAGCTCGGCCACGTCCAGCCCGAGGCCGCGGACCTGGACGACGCTGTCGCGCCGGCCCAGCACCCGCATCGCCGGGCCCGGCCTCCCGCACGGGCAGTCGGTCAACTCGCCCGCGTCGCCGGTGCGGTAGCGCAGCACGGGGTTGAGCATCTCGGGGTTGAGGGTGGTGAAGTCGAGCAGGCCGTCGGCGTCGGCGTGGACCAGCTGGTCGGGCAGCGGGTGGAAGGTGTCGGCCGGGCAGTCGGGGGTGTTGGTGGCCACCACCCAGGTCTCGGTGCTGCCGAACATGCCCCAGCGCCGCGCCTCGGGCGCCACCACGGCGAGGTCCTCGGCGAGTTGGGGCTGCCAGGCCTCGCCGAGCCACAACACCTTGCGCAGGGAGGGGAGTCGGATGCCGGCGGCGCGGGCGTGCGCGAACCAGAGCCGCAGCACGCTGGGCGTCCCGCCGATGGCCGTCACCCGGCGCGCGGCCAGGAAGGCCAGCCAGTCGCCGTACTCCTCGGCGGCGACCGAGCCGAGCGCGATGATCCGGCAGCCGGAGAGGTCGGCGAGCGCGGCGGCGAGGAAGTGCGCGCCCCACATCCGGCCGGCGCCCCAGGCGTTGACGAAGACGTCCGTCCGGTCGAGCGGCTGCCAGTGGGCGTGCACGCCGGCCATGTAGAAGCCGGTGGGGGCGTAGCCGACCTGGGGGGCGCCGGTGCTGCCGCCGCTCTGGAACAGCCAGGTGGCGGCCTGGTCGGCGGCGGGCTCCAGGTGGGCGAGGGCGGTGTTGAGGTCGTCCTTGGCCAGGGGCGGGAGCGTGGCGAGCCGGTCGAGGGTGTGGATGTTGACGTGGCTGGCGTAGCGCGGGGCCAGGGCGGGGACGCTGCGCAGCCGCTCCAGGGTGCGCCGGGCCACGTGCAGGCGGGGCTCGGCGGTTTCGGGGGGCAGGGAGAAGGAGGCGGTCATCGGGAGTCCGTCCGGGGGTCGAGGGCTTGGGTGTGGGCGGGGCTTCGGGTGGGGCTGGGGGCGGGGCTTCGGGCGGGGTCGAGCGTGAGCGGGCGGGCGCCGTCCGCGAGCCACTTGGCGTGGCCGTCGCGGTAGGCGGCGAAGCGGGCACGGGTGACGTCCCGTTGGAGGGTGCGGTCCGGGTCGGTGAGGTCGGGGGCGATCACGCCGTCCGGTTCCAGTTCGGAGAACCAGTACCGCTCGCCGTCGTACAGGAAGTCGACGCAGAAGAACGGGATCGGCAGCCGCTCGGCGAACCAGGCGGTGGCGGCGGCGAGTTCGGGCGGCACCGGGGGGAACTCCATGGCGCCGCCCCGGCTGGCGTTGGCGACCGGGGAGCCGGGCTCCGGGGTCCGCTTCATCACCGCGTACGGCTCGCCGTCGACGACGTACACCCGGTAGTCGATCGTGCCGTCGCCCAGGTAGGGCTGGACCACCAGCGTGGTGTCGCCGCCCTGGGCGAGGCTGGCCAGGCCCCGGACGTCCTCGGGGCCGCGGGCCAGGTTGATCCCGCCGCCGCCGCACCAGCCGGAGGGTTTGACGATCGCGGGGTAGGTCATGTTCCGCAGGCCCACCTCGTAGCCGTGCTTGCTGATGTCCCGGCCGGTGCCGATCCGCACCGTCGGGATGGTCGGTACCGGGGAGCCGCCCAGGAACAGCAGGGTGGCCAGCTTGTCGTTGCCGATCAGCGAGACCTGCGGGGGGAACGGCAGGTAGAACCCGGCCTGTTCGAGCACCGCGTACAGCGCGTACTGGTTGAAGACGTCCATCGACTGGTACGGCAGCGAGTAGAGCGCGGTGATGAACAGGGTGTCCTCGGGGGTGACCGGCTCGTCGTCCACGTAGACCCGGGGGCGGCCGGGCCCGGTGGCGTCCACCGTGACGCCCTCCGGGGCGTGCCTGGTCCAGCGCAGGCCGAGGTCGGCGGCGCTCTCGGCGTAGAGGTCCCAGAAGAAGCCGTGCCACATCGCGGCCATCCGGGAGGACTCCCGGTCGGGGAAGATCCAGCACAGGCGGCGCAGTTCGCCGTCCCGGGGAGGGCCGGGGCTCGGGCCGGGGCTCGGGTCGGGGCTCGGGTCGGGGCTCGGGTCGGGGCTCGGGGCAGGGCTCGGGTCGGGGCTCGGGTCGGGGGTGCTCATCGCGCTCCTCGTGCGGTGGACGGCCCGGACCACCAGCGGCGGCCGGTCTCCGGGAGGGTGTCCACCGGGTCGTAGTAGGGGTGGCGCCGGTCGAGCGGGGCGTCCTGGCCGCCGTCGCCGCTCTCCAGGCCGGTGCGGTAGTTCTTGGTCCAGTACGAGATGCCGAGCTCGCGGTCGTAGGCCACCGCCTGGTGCACCCAGCGCTTGCCGACGTGCGGGACGTCGCAGACCAGGCGCGGGGTCGCGTAGCCGGGCAGGTAGCCCATGATCGCCTCCTGGAGGCGCTGCGCCTGGTGCAGCGGCGTCCGCCAGTGCTCGGCGCCCGGGATCACGTCGCAGAGGTAGAAGTAGTACGGCAGGATGTTCGCCTCGCCCTGGAGGGCGAAGCAGAGGTCGAGCAGGTCCTCGGGGGTGTCGTTGACGCCCCGCATCAGCACGCCCTGGTTGCGGACGTCCCGCACACCCGCGTCCAGCAGGGCCCGGGCCGCCTCGGCGACCAGCGGGGTGACCGAGCGCACGTGGTTGGCGTGGGTGTGCACGGCCAGGTTGACCGCGCGGCGGGCGGCCAGTTCGGCGACCCGGGCCAGGCCGTCCAGCAGCTGCGGCTGCAGCCAGTGCTGGGGCAGGCCGACCACGGCCTTGCTGGCCAGCCGGATGTCCCGGACGGTGCCGAGGTCCAGCAGCCGCAGCAGGAAGGACTCCAACCGGGGCCAGGGGACGTTGGCGAGGTCGCCGCCGGACAGCACCACGTCGCGCACGGCGGGGGTGCGCTTGAGGTAGTCGAGCATCTGCTCCTGCCGGTCGGCCGGGCGCAGCAGCAGCCGGGTCTTGGCCACCTGGGGTGTCGAGGTGCCGACCAGGTCCATCCGGGTGCACTGGCCGCAGTACTGCGGGCAGGTGGCGGTCAACTCGGCCAGCACCTTGGTGGGGTAACGGTGCGTCAGACCCTCGACGGCCCACATGTCCGCCTCGTGCAGCGAGTCCCGTTCGGCCCGGGGGTGGCTGGGCCAGTGCGGGTGCCGGTCGGTGCGCACCGGCAGCATGTAGCGGCGCACCGGGTCGGCCAGGAACGCCTCGGTGAAGGCCCGCGGGTCGGCCGGGGCGTCCGGGGCCATGGTGTTCAGCAGCTGCGGCGGCAGCAGCATCGGCATGGTGGCGAACCCGGCCTGGTCGGCGGCGAGTTCGCTATAGAAGTGGTCGGAGAGCCGGTCGCCGACGACGGCCCGCAGCTGCCGGGCGGTCTTCACCGAGTGGGCCCGCTGCCACTGGGCGTCGCGCCACTGCGCCTCGGTGACGTGGCGCCAGCCCGGCAGCCGCCGCCAGTCCGGCTCGACCAGCGCCGTCCGCGCGTACGTGTACGGCTGGCGGATCACGGGGTGGTCCATGGCCGGCTACTGGCCGGCGGAGGGGGCGGTGGAGGGGCCGGCTTGGGGGTCGGTTTGGGGCTCGGTTCGCGGGTCGGCTTGGGGGTCGGTTTGGGGCTTGGTTCGCGGGTCGGCTTGGGGGTCGGTGAAGAGGCCGGCGAAGCGGGTGCGCAGCTCGCGCTTGAGCACCTTGCCGGTCGGCCCGAGCGGGAAGTCCTGCGGCGTGCGGGCGATCCGGACGGCGGCGAGCGCGGCCAGCCCGGCCGTGGCCAGCGCCTTGTTCGCCGCGTCCTGCACCTCCTCGGCGGCGGCCCCTCCGGCCCCGGCCTGCAACCGGACGACGGCGACCGGGCGTTGGCCCTCACCGGGCGCCCCGGGCACGCCGACCACCGAGCAGTCCTGCACCAGGTCGGCGCAGTCGGCGAGCAGCACCTCCTCGATCGGCAGGCTGTAGACCGGGCCGTCGGCGGTGTCGATGACGTCCACCGTGCGGTCGAGGTGGTAGAACCGGCCGTCGGGCGAGCGGCGGGCGACGTCGCCGGTGAGCCAGTAGCCGGCCAGCTCGAAGCTCTCGGTCAGCCGCCGGTCGTGCCAGTAGCCCGGGGTCCGGGAGGGGCTGACCACGCCGAGCAACCCGACCGTGCCGTCCGGGAGTTCGGTGCCGTCCTGGTCGAGCACGGCGGCCTTCAGGACCACCTCCAGCGGCCTGCCGACGCAGCGGTCGTCGCGGGCGCTCTCCGGGGTGGTCACCTGGCCGAAGAGCGCCATGCCCATCTCGGAGGAGCCCAGGCCGTCGACGAACTGCGAACCGGGCAGCGCGGGTTGGTCGGACCGGTCCTGCGGCAGCAGCCAGGGGCGGATCAGCCCGGCCGGCCGCTCGCCGAGCGTCACCAGGCGGCGGATGTGCCCGTGGTGCGCGCTGTCGCCGGTGTTGAACCAGGAGTGCACCCGGGCCGCGCCGCGGACCGGGAGGTCACCGGTGGCCAGCTCGACGAAGGTCCGGGGGAAGGAGGCGACCATGGTCGGCTGGAAGGCCTCCATCACCGGCTCGACGACGGCGCGCCGCCAGTCGGACATCACCACGGTGGGCAGGCCGAGCAGGGTCGCGGTGAGGAAGTAGCTGAGCCCGCCGGCGTGGGTGTGCGGCATCAGCGACATCAGCCGGTCGTACGGCTCGGCGGGGAAGCGCTCCATCCGCGGCTGCTTGCCGTCCCAGAACTGGCGGTGCGCCAGCATCGTGGACTTGGGGGTGCCGGTGGTGCCGGAGGAGTGGATCAGCGCCACCACGTCGTCCGGGGCGTGCCGGTACGGGTGGCCGGCGGGCAGCTCGACGGCGTCGGCGTCGAAGGCCTGCACCTCGGCGGCCAGGGCGAGGAAGCGCGGGCGGCGGCCCGGGTCCTCGCGGTAGGCGGCGGCCAGCCGGGTGGGGTCGTCGGCGACCACGCCGACCACGCCGACGTGGTCCAGGTAGCGGACCAGCACGTCGTGCCGCATCGCGTCGTTGACCAGCGCGGGGACGGCGCCCAGCGAGGTCAGCGCGAGGAAGTGCAGCAGCGGCTCCAGGCCCTCGCCGACCACGACGCCCACCGGCTCGCCGGGGCGCACCCCGTTGGCGTGGTACCAGGCGGCGTAACGGTCGCGCAGCGCGGCCAGGTCGAGCAGGCTGTGGCCGCGCAGCACGACCTCGCCGCGGTGGTCGGTGCGGTGGGTGAAGACGGACGGGACGGCGCGGTGCGGGTTGGCCGCGAGGGCGTGGTCGAGGAAGTTGCCAGCGCCCAGGGCGGGTTCGGTCATCAGCCGCTGTCTGACGGCGAGGGGCGCGATGGAACTGCGGTCGCTCATGGGGGTCTCCCGAGGAGGGTGCCGGGCGCGGGTTCTCGTGGAACCGGCTCCGGGGAGGGGGAAAGGCGGGGGGAAGGCGGGTGTGCGGGCGTCGGGCGCTGGTTTCAGGCGCGGGCGAGGACGTCGGCGACGACCCGGTGGCCGGAGCGGATCGCGCCCTCCATCAGCCCGAAGTACGCGGTGCTGGTCTCGGTGCCGGCCCAGTGCACCCGGTGGTGCGGCGCGGTCAGCGCCGGGCCGAGCCGCGGCCAGTCGCCGGGCCCCAGCAGGGCGGCGTAACAGCCCTGGCTGAACGGGTCGTTGAGCCAGTCGGTGACGTGGCAGGCGGTCGGCTCGGGGAGCATCGGGAAGAGCTGCGCGGCCTGCCCGACGGCCGCCGCGCGTTGCTGCCGCGGGGTGAGGGCGGCGAAGCGGTGCGCCTCGGCGCCGGTGACGAAGCCGGTCAGGACTCCGATGCCGGCCTCGGCGGGGGAGTCGTCCACGGTGGAGAGCAGCGGCCCCCGGGCGTTGACCGACCAGCCGGACAGGCCGTGGTCGCGCCACAGCGGCGCCGGGTAGACCAGGTGGACCTTGACCGCGCAGCCGCGTGCGGTGCGCTCGCCGGCCCGGCGCACCGGCAGGCCGGGCCGGTAGTCGATCGCGTCGGCGAGCAGCGGCGGCAGTGCCATGACGGCGACGTCCGCGCGGTGTTCGCCGCGGTCGGTGTGCACGGTGACGGCGTCGGCGTCCTGGTGGACGGCCCGGACCGGCTCGCCCAGCCGTACCCGGCGGCCCAGGCGCTCGGCCAGCCGCTCGCACACCTGGTGGGCGCCGCCGGCGATCCGGTCCTGCTGGGCGCCGCCGGCGAAGGCGTTGAGGTAGCGCAGGCCGCCGCCGGAGCGCAGGTAGAAGGCGAGGTGGAGGACGGAGATGTCGGCCGGGTCGGCGGCCGTCATCTCGCCCAGGAACAGCGGGAAGAACAGCCGGGCGTCGGGGTGGGTGAGGTGCTGCTCGGCCCACTCGGCGGCGGTCAGGGCGTCCAGGCGTTCGGCGTCCGGGGTGAGCCAGGGCGCCTCCGGCCGTACGGCGGCGGTGAGTTCGGACAGCCGGTCGAACAGGTCGCCGAGCGCGACGCCGTCGAGCGGCGGGAACCGGCCGTCGCGGGTCGCGGCGTCGGGGCCGGGGCCGGGTTCGGCGTCGCTGCCGGTGCCGGTGCCGCCGCCGAGCGCGAACCGGCTGGCGCCGGACATCGCGGTGGGGGTGGTCTTGAGCCCCAACTCGTCCATCATGGCGAGGAGTTCGGTGTGCCGGTCACCCAGGTAGGCGGCGCCGGCGTCGACCAGGACGCCGGGGGCGGCCTCGATGCCGTGGGTGCGCCCGCCGACCCGGTCCCGGGCCTCCAGGACGGTCACGTCGAAGCCGTGCGCCGCCAGCCCGGTGGCGGCGGTGACCCCGGCCAGTCCGGCGCCGACCACGACGACGGTGCCTGCGGGCTGCTGGTCGTTGAACTGCCGGCCGTTGAACGGGTGGTCGTTGAACGGGTCGTCGTCGGACGGGTGGTCGTTCATCTCGCGGCCGTGATTCTGCGCGCGAGCGCGGTGGGGGTGGGCGCGAGCAGGAACTCGTCGAAGGTGAGCTCGACGGCGTAGCCGCGCGCGACGGCGCTCAGCACCCGGGTGGCGATCAGCGAGTCGCCGCCGAGGTCGAAGAAGTCGGAGTCGGGCGCCACGTCGTCGCGTTCCAGCACGCGCCGGAAGACGGCCACCAGGTCCTGCGGGGTGGCGGGGGTGGTGAGGTCAGTGCTCAACGGAGGTCTCCTTCGACCTGTCGTGGGCGCCGTAGCGCAGGTGGCAGCCGGCCCGGTCGACCTTGCCGCTGGGGGTGTGCACGAGCCGGGGGACGACGGTGATCCGCCCGGGCACGAGGTGGCCGGGCACCCGGGCCCGCAGGTAGGACAGCAACTCGCCGGCCAGGTCCGGCGGGGAGGTGTGCCGGCGTGCCACGACGTATGCGAGCAGCGTGGTGCGGCCGGCCAGGGTGGCACCGGTGACGGCGGCCGCGGTCACCTCGGGGTGGCCGGTGAGGTGCGCCTCGACCTCCGCCGGGTCCACCCGGACGCCGCGCACCTTCAATTCGCCGTCCAGGCGGCCCTGGTGGGTGAGCAGGCCGTCCGGGCCGCGGCTCACCCGGTCGCCGGTGCGGAAGTACCGCTCGCCGTCGACGGTGGTGAACCGGGCCGCCGTCGCCTCGGGCAGGCCGGGGTAGCCGAGCGCGAGGCCCGGCCCGCCGATCAGCAACTCGCCCTGCTCGCCGAGGCGTTCGATGACGTGCGGCAGGGCGTGGCCGATCGGTGCGGGGCGGATCGGTGCGGGGCCGATCGGTGCGCGGGCGAGCGGTCCGGACAGGTCGACGGCGTGGGTGATCTGGGTGGTCTCGGTGCAGCCGTAGGTGTTCAGCAGCCGGATCCGCCCGGTGTCCAGCCGGGCCCAGTCGTCCAGCCGGGCCGGCTGGACGGCCTCCCCGCCGATCACCAGGAGCCGGACGCAGGGCGGCAGTTCGGCCCGGTCGTCGACGAGGTGGTGGACGAGTTCGTGCCAGAAGGCGGTCGGCAGGTCCAGGACGGTGATCCGCTCGCGCTCGACCATCCGCAGGAAGCGCGGGAACGATCCGCAGTGCGCGTCGGGGTCGAGGACGAGGGTGGCGCCCGCGGTGAGTGCCGGGAGGATCTCCTCGAAGCAGGTGTCCCAGTTGAGCGAGGCGAACTGGAGCACCCGGTCCTGGGGGGTGAGGTGGAAGAGGTCGCGCAGTGCGTGGGCCGTGGCCGCGACGGCCCGGCGGGGAGTGGCGACGGGTTTCGGCTGCCCGGTCGAACCCGACGTGAAGAGAATGTAGGCCGGATGTTCCGGGCCGCTTGCGGCGCGGTCCGCCGGAAGGGTTCCGGGCGGTTCTCCGGGGAATTCCGAGAGGGCGGGTAACTCCACTAATCGAGTGCCGAGTTGGTGGTCCGCGACGGCTTCGCCGAGTATTGCCGTGCGGCAGTTCGCGGCCGTCGCCATGGCGTGTCGACGGGCCTCCGGGAATGCCGGATCGATCGGGCAGTACGTACCTCCGGCGGTCAGCACGCCGAGAAGTGCGACCACCGTTTCGGCCGTGTGGACGGCCGGCACGCAGACCGTGCCGGGGTCCGGTCCCAGGCGCCTGGCCAGGGTGTTCGCCAGCTCTGCGAGCCGACCGTAGTCGAGGGTGCGCCCCCGCTGGACGATCGCGGGGTGCCGGGGATTGCGGCGTGCCATTTTTGTGAACGCGTGGATCAGGTCGGGAGCGACCTGGAGGGTGTCCTGATTAATTGACATGGCCGCCCCAAATGATGCTGTCGAATGCTCATCCGTGCTCGGCGAACGGCGACTCTACCGTCGAACATGCGTGGCGACAATGGATGTTGAGAGCGTTCTTCGAGGGGGGCGTGCTCGACGTGTGAACCCGCCGGAGGGCGTTCGGTCGTTCGAGTAGGGACGGCGCACGCAAGGGCGCGGAGCGGCGTGGGCGAAGGCCCGGCGACATCCCGGTGACGGCACGTCAGGAGCCGAGCGGGGCCTCCCAGGAGAGCCGGGTGCCGCCGCCCTCGGCGGGCTCGACCGTGAAGGTGCCGCCCACCCGCTCGGCCCGCTCGGCGAGGTTGCGCAGCCCGCTGCGCCGGCCGCCCTCGGGCACGCCCACCCCGTCGTCGGCCACCACCAGGGCCACCCGCCCGGCGAGCGCCCGCAGCGTCACCTCCACCCGGCCCGCCCGCGCGTGCCGGGCGGCGTTGCTGAGCGCCTCGCCGAGGACGGCCACCGCGTGGTCGGCCAGTTCCTGCGGCACGTCGGTGTCCAGCAGGCCCTCCATGCTCAGCCGGGGCGCGAAGCCGAGCGTCCCCTGCGCCTCGGCGACGACGCGGGTGGCGCGGGCGCGCAGGCCCCGGTCGGGCTCGCTGTGGGCGCGCAGCCCGAAGATCGTCGACCGGATGATCTTGATGGTCTCGTCCAGGTCCGCCACCGCGCGGGCGACCCGGTCGGCGGCGGCCGGGCTGTCGATCAGCCGGCCCGCGCTCTGCAACGTCATCCCGGTCGCGAACAGCCGCTGGATCGCCAGGTCGTGCAGGTCCCGGGCGATCCGGTCACGGTCCTCCAGCAGCGTCAGGTGCTCGGCGTCGCGCCGCCGCTCGGCCAGCTCCAAGGCCAGCGCCGCCTGGTCCGCGAAGCCCAGCAGCGGCCCGGTCTCGTCCGGCCCGAAGGCCGGCTGCCCGGCCGCGCGGGCCAGCAGCAGCACGCCCCGCCCGTACCCCGCCCCGGTGCCCAGCGGCACCGCGACCGCCGGACCCAGTCCGTCGAAGCGCCCCGCCGGGCCCGCCGGGTAGCGGGCGTCGCAGGCCAGGTCGTCGCTGGTCACCGGCGAACCGGAGGCGTACGCGGCGCCCGACAGCGTGCCGTCCACCGGCACCGTCACCCCCAGCCGCGCGGCCGGCGCCCCACCCAGCGCGACCTCCACCGTCAGCTCCTCCGCCCGCTCCCGCGGACCGTCCAGCGCCACCGAGACGTCGGCCAGCTCGGCGCCGGCGATCTCCCCGGCCCGGCGGGCGATCAGCTCCACCACCTCCAGCCGGGGCGCGCCCGACAGCAGGCTGCGGCTGATCTCCGCGCTGGCCCGCAGCCAGCGCTGGCGCAGCTGCGCCTCCTCGTACAACCGGGCGTTGTCGATCGCCACCCCGGCCGCGACCGCCAGGGTGGAGATCACCGCCTCGTCGTCGGTGTCGAAGTCCAGCCCGCCGCGCTTGTCGGTGAGGTACAGGTTCCCGAACACCTCGCCGTGCACCCGCACCGGCACCCCGAGGAAGGTGTGCATCGGCGGATGGTTCGGCGGGAAGCCCGCCGAGGCCGGGTGCTCGGACAGCACCGGGCAGCGCAGCGGCTGCGGGTCGCGGATCAACTCGCCGAGGATGCCCCGGCCGGACGGCGGCGGGCCGATCTCGGCGATCTCCTCCTCGGACATCCCCACCGTCAGGAACTGCGACAGCGAGTGCCCGTCCGGGCCGATCACCCCGAGCGCGGCGTAACGGGCGTCCACCAGGTCGGCGGCGGCCTCGACGATCCGGTGCAGCGCCTGGGCGAGGTCCAGCTCCCGGCCGACCGCGAGCACCGCCTCCAACAGGCTGTGCACCCGGTTCTGGGTGCCGCGCGCCGCGTCGATCCGCCACTGGAGCTCCTCCAGCAGCTCGTCCAGGCGCAGCCGGGGCATCCGCGCGCCGCCACCCGCCGCGCTGCCGTCCGCTCCGCCCACCGCTGTCCTCCTCGTACTCGCCCTGGCCCGTCCTCCACCCGCCGCCGGAGGGCGCCAGGTGCCGCCCGATCAGGGCGATTGCCGGATTCACGGTAGTGCCCGGGTGTCGGCACCCCGCACGCCGGGGTGCGCCGTACGCTCCCACGGGCGGGCCTTTCGTCCCGTCGCAGAGGGGCCTGCGGCCTCTGTCGCGAGGCCCTGGCGGACCGCCAGGGTGGGGGAGGAGCGGACGGGCCGTCAGTGCGCACACCGTCCCCGCGCCGCCCCGCCAAGCGCCGACACAGTGGAGGAACCCTCATGACGCCATCCGTCCTCGCCGGGGTCGACGGCTCGCCGGAGAGCACCACCGCCGCCCTCTGGGCCGCCGACGAGGCAGTGCTCCGGGGCACCCCGCTGCGCCTGGTGCACGCCTGGCCGTGGCTGACCGACGGCGTGGCCACCTTCGCCGAGCCCGACGACCTGCCGGCCGCCGCGCAGCGGGTCCTGGCCTCGGCCGCCGACGCGATCCGCGAACGCCACCCCGACCTGGCGGTGCACACCGACGCCGTCCTGGACGCGCCGGTGGACGGCCTGGTCGCCGCGGCCGCGGACGCCGCCCTCCTGGTGCTCGGCTCACGCGGCCTCGGCGGCTTCACCGGGCTGCTGCTCGGCTCGGTCGGCATGGCCGCGGCCGCCCGCAGCACGGTGCCGGTGGTCGTGGTGCGCGAGCCGGGCGCGCCCGACGGCGCCGGCGACGGCGTGCCCGAGGTACTGGTCGGCGTCGACGCGCACGCCCCGGAGGAGGAGGTGCTCGCCTTCGCCTTCCAGGAGGCCGCCCTGCGCGGCGCCCGGGTGCGGGCCGTGCACGGCTGGGACCTCCCGCCGGTCTTCGGCTACGCCGGCGGAGCCGTGCCGCCCACCGAGATCGCCCAACTGGAGGCGCTGGAGGCCAAACTGCTCTCCCTCGCCCTGGCCGGCCCGCGCGAGCGACACCCGGACACCGCGGTGATCGAGGACGTCCGGCTCGGCGCCGCCCGCGGCCTGGTCGAAGCCTCCGCCGGCGCCGCCCTCCTGGTCGTCGGCCGCCGCCACCGCTCCCTCGACTTCGGCCCCCGCCTCGGCCGCGTCGCCCACGCCGCCCTCCACCACGCCCAGTCCCCAGTCGCCGTCATCCCCCACCCCTGACCAACGCCCCGGCAGCGCCCGCCCGGAAAGCGGGCCAAGGTAACCCCCCACGAGTCCGAACCTCGCACCCTCCGCCGACCGATGGCCCGGACCGCACAGCGGTCCGGGCCATCCGTTGGGACCGGATCACGTCCCGACGGGGGCCGGGGAGTGTCAGGGTGTCGGCGGTTCGGTTGGGCGGGGGCGGGTGCCCGGGGGGAGGACTTGGGCCTTGAGGTGGAGGTCCGGGCTGTGGCGGAAGCCGAGGGTGAAGTCCACCCACTGGCCGGCTCGTAGGGGCGGGGGGTCGGCGATCATCAGGTCGGCGTCCTCCGGGGCCATTGCCAGCTCGCCGCGGCCCGGGATCGGGAGGGCGGTCACCGGCTCCCAGCGGCCTGCGGCGCCCTGGTGGAGGTGTCGCTTGATTGTGATCCTGCCGCCGAACTCCCAGCTGGCGGACGTCAGTTCGTCCGGTACGTCGCCCGGGTTGCGGATCGTGAAGAACGCCGCCGTGGCCGGGGCCGCGCCTGCCGTCGGCAGCAGCAGCCAGCCCGGGCCGGCCTCCACCGGCCGGGGCCGCCCGGCCCCGCCGACCGCCGTCCACCCGGTCAGCAGCACCAGCGTCAGTGCCGCCGCGCCCACCGGCGGGCCGACCACCCGCAGCCGTCCGAGCGCGCTCATCGCCCCGCTCATCGCCGGGCCCCCTTCCGGGCCGCCGAGGCGCCCCGTCCGGGCTGCCAGGTGCGCAGCCGCAGGCTGTTGCCGACCACCAACAGTGAGCTGAGCGACATCGCCACCGCCGCCAGCATCGGGTTGAGCAGGCCGACGGCCGCCAGCGGGATCAGCACCACGTTGTAGCCGAAGGCCCACAGCAGGTTGGCCCGGATCGTGCCGAGGGTCCGTCGGGCCAGCCGGACGGCGTCCACCACCGCCTCGATGTCGCCGCGCACCAGGGTCAGTCCGGCCGCGCCGATCGCGGCGTCGCTGCCCGAGGCCAGCGCCACCCCGAGGTCCGCCGAGGCCAGTGCCACCGCGTCGTTGACGCCGTCGCCGACCACCGCGACCGTCCGCCCGGCGCCCCGCAGCTCGGCCACCACCGCGGCCTTGCCCTCCGGTGAGGCCGCGGCGTGCACCCGTTCGATGCCCAGCTCGCGCGCCACCGCCCGGGCCGCGCCCGGGCCGTCGCCGGTCAGCAGGACGGTCTCCAGCCCCATTCCGCGCAGCCGGTGGAGCGCCCGCCAGCTGCCCGAGCGCAGCGTGTCGCCGACGGTGAGCACGGCTGCGGCCCGCCCGTCCAGCTCGACCACCACGGCCGTGCGGCCAGTGTCCGAGGCGGCGGTGACCGCGTCCGCGAGGTCGGCGGGCAGCGGCTGCGCCGTGCCGTCCGGGCGGACCACCCGTATGCCCCGGCCCTCGACCACCCCGGACACCCCGACCCCGGTGGCGGCCGCGAAGCCGTCCACCGCAGGCAGCGGACCGCAGCGCTCCCGCGCGGCCGCCGCCACGGCCCGCCCGATCGGGTGCTCCGAGCGGTGTTCCACCGCGCCGGCCAGCCGCAGCACCGCACTCTCGTCGAGTCCCGAGTCGAGCCCCGAGTCGGGCCCTTCGTCGAGCTCCGAGTCGAGCCCCGCGTCGAAGCCCTGGGCGACCGTCACCGTCGCCAGTTCCATCCGCCCGGTGGTCAGCGTCCCGGTCTTGTCCAGCACCACGGTGTCGACCCGGCGCAGGCTCTCCAGCACCTCCGGGCCGCGCACCAGCACGCCCAGCTCCGCGCCCCGCCCGGTCGCCGCCAGCAGTGCCGTCGGGGTGGCCAGGCCCAGGGCGCACGGGCAGGCGACCACCAGGACCGCGACCGCCGCCGTCACCGCCGCCTGGGGGGCTGCGCCCGCGCCGAGCCAGAAGCCCAGCACGCACACCGCGCCCGCCAGCACGCACGGCACGAACACCCCGGCCACCGCGTCGGCGAGGCGCTGCGCCCGGGCCTTGCCGGCCTGGGCGTCCGCCACCAGTGCGGTGATCCGGGCGAGTTGGGTGTCGGCGCCGACGGCCGTCGCCCGTACCACCAGCGCGCCGCCGACGTTGACGGTCGCGCCGGCCACCGCGTCCCCGGGGCCGACCTCCACCGGCACGCTCTCCCCGGTCAGCAGGCTCAGGTCGAGCGCCGAACCGCCCTCGACCACCACCCCGTCGGTGGCCACCCGTTCGCCCGGCCGCACCACGAACTCCTGCCCGGGCAGCAGCAGTTCGATCGGTACCAGGCGCTCCTCGCCGGTCCCGCCGTCCCGGACGCACACCTGCTTCGCGCCGAGTTCGGCCAGCGCCCGCAGCGCGGAACCGCTGCGCCGCCGCACCCGGCCCTCCAGCAGCCGCCCGGCCAGCACGAACAGCGGCACCCCGACCGCCGCCTCCAGGTAGACGTGCGCCGCGCCGCCGCCGTCCGCGGTCAGCGAGAACGGCATCCGCATGCCGACCTCCCCGGCGCCGCCGAACACCAGCGCGTACGCGGACCAGCCGAAGGACGCCACCACCCCCAGGCTGACCAGGGTGTCCATGGTGGCCGCCGCGTGCCGCAGCCCCTGCCAGGCCCGGCGGTGGAACCCGGCCGACCCCCAGGTGACCACCGGGACGGCCAGCGCGAAGCAGACCCACTGCCAGGCGGGGAACTGCAGTGACGGCACCATCGACAGCACCACCACCGGGACGGCCAGCAGGGTCGTCACCAGCAGTCGCCGGCGCTCCGCCGGCTCCTCGTCCGGCAGTCCGACGCCCGCCCCTGCGGGCGCCAACTCGGCGGTGTAGCCCGCCCGTTCGACGGCCGCCACCAGCTCTGCGACCGGCACCCCGGCCGGGTGCAGCACCCGGGCCCGACCGGTCGCCAGGTTCACCCCGGCCGTCACTCCGTCGATCCGGGCCAGCCGCTTCTCCACCCGGCCCACGCAGGCCGCGCAGGTCATCCCGCCGACCGCCAGATCGGTGCTCACCAGGGCCCCGGCGTCGGCCCCCGCAACGGGGCTCATCGCATCCCGCCCATGTCGTGCCCGCCCATCCCGGGCGCCCCGGGCGACGCGCCGCCCCCGGGCGTCAGCCCGGGAGACACCGGGCCCGCCTGCCGTCCCACCGCATACGCCACCACGAACACCACCACCAGCAGCAGGGCGAACCCCGCCAGCACACTCAAGGGCCGGACACCCGGCGACTTCGCACTCACCCCCCAGCAGTCGGACGGCGGGCGCGGTTGGTTCCCGTACGGTCCGAACCGGTGGGGCGCGCCCCGGCACCGCGGGCCCGGCGGGACCCATACGGCAGGCTCCGGGCCCGGATTAATTCGGATGACGCACCCGATGTGACCAGGTAGCGTCCGGGACGGCGCCTCCCGATGCGCTGGGTCCCGGCTACTACCCGTCAACTAGGTGCCGGTGCCCGTGGTCGGTTCCGGGAGGCGCCTACGCGTTCGGCCCCGGGGCCGTTCCGGCCCGTGATCCGGGTCATGGCCCGGGGTCCGGGCGAATCCGCCCCTGTTGAAATCTGATCGTCATAAGATCCCTTCGTGTGCCGAAGACCGGCACCCGGCCCGGCCGCGAGAGCTCGTGCGGCCGGACGGATGGTCAACGCAGCGGGGAGTAGCGATGACACGTACGGGGAAGCGGATGCTGGCCGCAAGCGCGGCCGCGCTGGCGGCGGTACTGGCGGTCGCCGGGACGGCCTCGGCGCAGCCGGGCCCGGCTGCGGTCCAGAGCGGCATGGGGACGGGGGAGATCCTGCCGTACCCGGGGGAGACGGGCCTGATCTGGATCCCGGACTGGATCGGCGACGGCGGCGCGGTGACGGCCTCCGTCAACCCCTCGCAGCCCTTCACCGTGACGGTGGGCTGCCAGGGCGGCGGCTCGGTCCAGGTCCACGTCGCCGGCCTGGCGCCGGCCGACTTCACGGTCCAGTGCCCGGTCGGCGCGACCGGCACCGGCTCGGTGGAGATCCCCGCCCGGCCCGGCCGGGACCTCCTGTTCACGGTGACCGCCTCCGACCAGACGATCCACTGGGGCATGTACGCCACCCAGGCGGACTGACCCCGCCGCGCCCCGGAGCGGGTCCCGTTCGGTCCTGCCGCGCGCGCGACGGGACTGAACGGGACCGAACGGAGCTGAACGGGACTGAACGGGACCGGTCCTAACGCCGCACGCTGCGCGGCCCGGTGACCGCCGCGCCCAGCGCGCCGACCCGGGCCCGCAGTTCGCGGTCGGCGGTGACGACCAGGCAGTCCCGGTCCGGCTGTTCGGCCCTGGCCGCCCGGACCAGCTCGACGATCCGGTCGTCACCGCTGCCGGCCGCCGCGACCACCCGCACCTCGGGCAGTCCGTCCACGCCCCGGGCCGCGCCCTCCACGACCAGCACCACCTCCAGCGGCCCGGGCCGCTCCGGCAGGCCCTGCCCGGCGACGGCGACCAGCGCGTCCCGCAGCCGCTCGGCGGCGCCCCGCCGATCCCGCCACCACCCGTCGGGCACCGACCCGACCACGTTGGCCCCGTCCACCACCAGCAGCGGCAGCCCGCCCCGGGTCCCGTTCGCGTCCCTGTCCTCCATGGCCTCTCCCACGCCCTTCCTCGTCACGCCTTTCCCAGGGCCGGCCCGGCGAGTGACCGGGCCGGCGGGGCCGCCGGGCGAACCCACCGGGGCCCCGTCAGCCGGGTGGTGCGTCAGGTGAGGGTGATCCGGATGCCGACGGTGCCGCGCTCGCCGCGGCGCAGGCGGCTGCCGAGCAGGGTGAGCACACCGAGCAGGCCGTACTTCTGGCGCAGCAGGGTGCGGTAGGCGGCGGTGCGTTCGGGGCCGAGGATCTCGGCGGTGGCGGGGTACTGCTCGCCGGTCGGCCGGCCTTTGACGTCGCAGGGGCCCACCAGGACGTCCGCGCGGTTGCGGATCCGCTTGACCTTCCAGGTGTCGGCGACGGTCCAGCCGCCGAGCGCCTCGCCGTCGCGCACCACCCACACGGGGGTCGGCACGGTGGTGCCGTCCTTCTTGTAGGTGGTGACGAGCAGGTAGCTCCCGGAGGAGAGGCTGACGATCCGGGCGAGCCGGTCGGAGGGAACGGGGTCGGGCGTGGTCATGGCCGGAAGTCTAGGGCGTGCCTGATCATTCCCGCCGGGCGCGCGGCAAGGCGTGCCTGACCAGGGCCCGGGCCCGGCGGGCCAGCCCGTGGTGGCGGTGCCCGCCGAGGGCGGTGGCGCCCGGGTCGGGGAGCGCGGCCGGGTCGGCGGCGAGTGCGGCGCGGCGGCGGGCGGCGGTGCGCGCGGCGGCCCACAGGGCGAGGACGGCGCCGAGTGCGATGGCCGTCCAGGCGGCCGGGGCGAGGCCGGGGTCGTTGCCCCGGACGGCCTGCGGGTGCGCCTGGCCGGCGGTGGCGGCGGGGGCGGCGGACGAGGCGGCGCCGGCCCGGCCGGTGATGGTGGCCGGGTGGGCGGCGGCGGTGTCCTCCACCAGTTGCCCGACCGGCTGGACCTTGTCGGCCGCTGCGAAGCCCCAGTCGAGCAGCTCGGCCGCCTCGTCGTAGACCCGGGTCTGGGTGTCGGGGTGCATCACCGTCACCAGCAGGGTGCGGCCGCCGCGCTGGGCGGCGCCGGTGAAGGTGGCGCCCGCGTTGGTGGTGTAGCCGTTCTTGACGCCGATCAGGCCCTGGTACTTGCCGAGCAGCCGGTCGGTGTTGGCGATGTCGAAGCTGGTGCGCTGCCCGGTGAGCTTGTCGAGTCCGCCGGGGAAGTGCGCGGTGCGGGTGGAGCAGTAGGAGCGGAAGTCGGCGTTGCGCAGCCCGGCGCGGGCGAACAGGGTGAGGTCGTAGGCGGAGGAGACCTGGCCGTCCATGTCGTAGCCGTCGGGGGAGACCACCTTGGTGTCGCGGGCTTGCAGGGCCTGGGCGCGGGCCTGCATCTCGGCGACGGTCTGCTGGAGGCCGCCGTTCATGTGCGCGAGGACGTGGACGGCGTCGTTGCCGGAGCTGAGGAAGACGCCCCGCCAGAGGTCTTCGACGCGGTACGGCAGGTCCTCCTTGACGCCGACGAGGCTGCTGCCGGCGCCGACGTTGGCCAGTTCGGCCGTGGTGACCTTGTGCTCCGTCGTGCGGTCGAACTTGGGCAGCACGGTGTCCGCGAAGAGCATCTTCAGGGTGCTGGCCGGGGGGAGCTGGAGGTGGGCGTTGTGGGCCGCGAGGACCTCGCCGGTGCCGGCGTCGGCGATGAGCCAGGACCGCCCGGTCAACGTGGGCGGCAGCGCGGGCGCCCCGGCCAGCGGAGCGACCTGGACGGTGGACTGGCCGAGCCGTTCGCCGCCGATCGCACCGGCGGCGTCCTGCCCGGGGGCGGTCGGGGCGCCGGCGGCGAGCATCAGGGTGGACACCGCGGCGGCCGCCGCCACTCTGCTGACATGCTGTGGCATCTGCTGCACACGGCGAACGTACCCGGGGCGCCGCCGGGCCGCCGCGCCTGCTGCTCCGTCCGGATCCCGGGTGGCACGGATCCCGGGCGGTACGGCGGTCCGGACCCCGGGCGGCACGGCGCCGGGACGGCCGGGGGAAGGCGACGGGACGACTTTGGTCATCCCCGGGTCGCGCCGAAAGTCGGATTCCCGGGCGCCGGGAGCTGCCTAGGCTCGGGGTATGAAGACGCTGCTCGGCTATCTCGGTTTCGTGCTGATCCTCGGCGGCGGGTCCGGCCTGGCGGCGGACTGGCTGGGGGGCTTCCGGCTGTTCGGCTTCGTCCGTTTCCTGGTTCCGGACGGCCATGAGACCGCCGGGTACGCCACTCTGCTGGTGCTCGGCATCCTGCTGGCGATCCCGGCGGCCCGCCGAGGCTGATCAGCGGTTCAGCCCAAGGCCTGATCCGCGTCCCGATCGGAGCCCTGTTCGGAGCCCTGATCAGCCCCCGCCCCCGAGGCCGCCACACCGTCGAGCAGGACGGCGAGCCCGGTGCGGAAGGCCGCCAGGTCGCGGTCCTGCGGCGTGCCGTCGCCGGCGCCCTGGAGGGCGGTGAGCAGGGGGAAGCGGTCGGTGAAGTCCGGTGCCAGTTCGGCGAGTCGGGCGGATCGGGTGGTCCACCAGTCCTCGTCGGCGATGCCGGTCGCGGCGGCGGCGCCGCGCGATTCGGCGGCCACGGCGGCCGTGCCGCGGACGAACTGCCAGAGCGCCGCGACGACGCCGTGCAGCCGCGCGGGTGCGAGGGCGGCCGGTTGCAGGGCGCGCAACAGGCCTTCCATGGCGGCGAGTTCGGCCGGTCCGAGCACCGGGCGGGCCTGCGAGACCTGGAGGATCCAGGGGTGGCGCAGGTAGCAGGCGTACAGTTCCTCGGCCCAGGCGGTGACGGCGGGTCGCCAGCCGTCCAAGTCTGCGACGTCCAGCCCTAGTTCGCCGAGTGCCCGGTCGTGCATCAGGTCGAGGACTTCGGCCTTGCCCGGGACGTAGGTGTAGAGGGCCATGGCGGTGCGGCCGAGTCGTTCGCCGACGGCGCGCATCGATAGCGCCGCCATGCCGTCCGCGTCGGCGACCGCGATGCCGGCGGAGACGATCGCGTCGACGCTGAGGCCCGGTTTGGGGCCGCTGCGCCCGGCGTGCGGTTGCGGTGGTGTGCCCCAGAGCAGGGACAGGGACCGGTGGGCGTCGCCCTGTCCGGCGTAGACGACCATGCAGCAACTCCTTATGGCGTAAAGTATCCTCGGCCGCGACAACTCTTTATGCCGTAAGGTTATCAACCGAAGGGGTTTTTCGATGACACTGCCCGTCACCTTCGTCGAGGTCGTCGAGGTCCGCCGGATCACGCCGCGCACCGCCCGGGTCACCTTCGAGGCCGAGGCCCTGGCGGACTCCGTGGGCACGGCGCCCGACCAGCAGGTGAAGCTATGCTTCCCCCGCCCCGGCCAAACGGTGCCCGAACTGCCCGCGCAGAGCGACGACCCGATGAGCTGGTACCAGGCGTACCTGGCGATCCCCGAGGCCCGGCGCCCGCTGCTGCGCAGCTTCACCCTCCGGCGCCGCCGGCCCGGCACCCGGCTGGTCGAGATCGACTTCGTGCTGCACGGTGACACCGGCCCGGCCGCCGCCTGGGCGGAGCGCGCGGAGCCCGGGCAGCGGCTCGGGATGGTCGGCCCCTCGGCGCTGTACGCCCCGCCGGTCCCGCTCGCCGAGGCCGCCGCCGCTGCCGACTGGGTGCTGCTGGCCGGGGACGAGTCGGCACTGCCGGCGATCGCGACGCTGGTCGAGGCGCTGCCCGCCGGGGTCCGGGCCCTCGCGTTCGTCGAGGTCGCGGACGAGGCCGAGCGGCAGCCACTGGAGGGCCGCGCCGAGCTGGCCGTGCACTGGCTGGTCCGGGGCGGGGCGGCCCCCGGGGTCGTGCTGGCCGGGGCCGTGCGGTCCGCCGAGCTGCCGGCCGGCACGCCGTTCGCCTGGCTCGCGGGGGAGGCGGGCGCGGTGCGGGCACTGCGCCGCCACCTGGTGGCGGAGCGCGGCGTGCCGAAGCGGTCGATCGACTTCACCGGGTACTGGCGCCACCGGCTGACCCAGGACGACGCGCCCACCGCCGAGGATCTGGCGGACGCCCAGGAGCGGTTGGCCGCCGGCTGATCGGGTGCTGATCGCTCCGGTGGCCGGGGGATTCCGGCCACCGGAGCGCCGGTGCGGACGCGTCCCCGTTCTGTCATGTCCGGTTTCAGAGTGGGTCCTGGGGGAAGGGTGTGTGGCGGTGCTGACGGTGTGTCCCAGGTGGCGGTGGTCCGCCACTGTCCAGAGTTCGCCACCGATTTTTTCCGACCGGGATCGGACAGTTCCGACCGGGTCTGGTCAGCGAAAAGGGGCGGACATGGCCCGATTTCTGCCGTGAATTTTACTTTCTGATGGTCTTTTTTACTTTCTAATGGGGATTTCCCCCCTTGTCGTGGTCGTGTCGGATGCGCTGGAATGCGACCGCTGTCGGGACGCGCGGTCCGGAGCAACCACGCGTCCGACCTGGATCCGCGTACGCTGGGCCGCGCAACCTGACGTCTCATCAGACGAAAGGATGTCCATTGATCGGCTGGCGGAAATCCCAGCTAGCGGCTGCCGTCACGGTCACCGCCGCGTCCATGGTCCTGACCTTCGGGTCCAGTGCCAACGCAGCTCCGCTCCCGGACCCGCAGAACGCCCCCGTGGCGTCCGCGGACGGGACCCCGGTGCCGGTGATCGTGATTCTCAAGGACCAGATAGCGGACGCCCCGGCCGACAGCGGCCACCTCGGCGCCCGTCAGCAGAAGGCCGCGAACGCCCAGGCGCCGCTGCTGGACAAGGTCAAGGCCAACGGCGGCACCAACATCAAGAGCTTCGTGGTCGGGAACGCGTTCTCGGCCACGGTGAGCCCCGCGCTGCGTGCCGCGCTGCTGGCCGACCCGGCCGTCGCCTCGGTCGTCGCGGACGAGCAGGTCACCGTCACGCCGCCGGCCGCCGGCAAGGCCGCGGCAGCGAAGGACGCCGCGGACACCAAGGCCGGCGCCAAGTCGGCCAAGGCCGCCGCCCCGCAGGCCGTTTCGGGCAGCAACGGCCAGGGCGCCGAGCAGAACGCGACCAACACGATCTGCCCGTCCGACCCGTCCCAGCCGCTGCTGGAGCCGGAGGGCCTCTACTCGACGCACGCCGTCGGCGCCGACGGCAAGCCCGGCGCGGCCGACCTGGCCACCGGCAAGGGCGTCAAGGTCGCCTACATCGCGGACGGCCTCGACCCGAACAACCCGGACTTCATCCGGGCCGACGGCTCGCACGCGGTCGTCGACTACCAGGACTTCGCGGGCGACGGCGTGAACGCGCCGACCGGTGGCGCGGAGGCCTTCGGCGACGCCTCGGCGGTCATCGCCCAGGGCCGCCAGGTCTACGACGTCTCGAAGTTCGTGAACGCCTCGCGCGGTCTGCCGGCCGGCTGCAACATCCGCATCCGCGGCCTCGCCCCGGACGCCTCGCTGGTCGCCCTGCGGGCCGGCGGCGAGATCATGTCGAACTCGTCGATCCTGCAGTCCATCGACTACGCGGTCTCGGTCGCCAAGGTCGACGTGCTGAACGAGTCCTTCGGCGGCAACGTCACCCCGGACAGCGGCGCGCACGACACCATCTCGCTCTTCAACGACCAGGCCGTCAAGGCCGGTGTCACCGTCTCCGTCTCCACCGGCGACGCGGGCATCAGCGGCACCATCGGCACCCCGGCCACCGACCCGAACGTGATCGCGGTCGGCGCCTCCACGGACAACCAGAACTACCAGCAGACCGGCTACGCGGCCGCCCAGTTCTCCAACAAGACCTGGAGCAACAACCGCATCTCCGCGCTCTCCTCGGGCGGCTTCACCCAGGCCGGCCGCACGGTCGACCTGGTCGCGCCGGGCGAGTCGGACTGGGCGCTCTGCTCGCCCGACACCAGCAAGTACACCGACTGCACCGGCTTCAGCGGCCAGGGTTCGCCGATCCAGTCGTTCGGCGGCACCAGCCAGGCCGCGCCGTTCGTCACCGGCGCCGCGGCCCTGGTCATCCAGGCCTACCGCGACACCCACAACGGCCAGTCGCCCGCCCCGGCGCTGGTGAAGAAGTTCATCACCGGCACCGCCCAGGACCTCGGCGTCCCGGCCGAGGAGCAGGGCGCCGGCCTGCTGAACGTCCGCGCCGCCGTCGAGGCCGCCCGCGGCTACCACGCCGGCTCCGGCGCGTCGGACAGCAAGACCGTCGTCGTCACCACCGGTCAGGTCGACATCGCCGGCAACCCCGGCTCGACCCACACCGCCGACGTGACCGTCACCAACACCAGCTCCGCCCCGCAGACGGTCAGCGGCGCGACCCGCACCTTCGTGCCGCAGTCGAGCAACCAGCAGACCGTCCAGCTGGACACGGCCTCCACCGACACCTTCAAGTACGCCACCAACGGCGCCACCTGGGTGCAGAAGCAGGTCAAGTTCACCGTCCCGGCCGGCGCCGACCGCCTCGCGGCGTCGATCGCCTGGCAGGGTGCGGCCAGCCCGGTCACCAACGGCTCCGTGGTCCGCATGACGCTGCTCGACCCGTCGGGCCGCTTCGAGACCAACACCCGTCCGCAGGGCGGCGCCACCCCGGCCGACTTCGGCCTGGTGGACGTCCCGCACCCGGTGGCCGGCGAGTGGACCGCCGTCCTGTACACCCCGGCGGGCAAGGCCGGCTACAACGGCGCGGTCCAGCTGGGCACCGCCACCCAGCGCGCGGTGCCGGCCGGCGCCGTCAGCCCGAGCGTCGCGGACCTGAAGCCGGGTGAGACCAAGACCCTCAAGGTCCAGCTCACCACCCCGGGCACCAGTGGCGACTCCAGCCAGGCGATCACCGTCGCCAGCTCCAACGGCACCGCCACCAGCGTTCCGGTCGTGCTGCGCAGCCTCGTCCCGGTCAACCAGGGCAAGGGCGCCTTCACCGGCACCATCACCGGTGGCAACGGCCGCAACGCCTCGCCGACGCAGAGCTTCGCGTACGCCTTCGACGTCCCGAAGGGCCAGAAGGACCTGCGGGTCGGCGTCACCGTCGCCAAGGACCCGAAGCTGCTCATGCAGGGCGCGCTGATCAGCCCGAACGGCACCCCGATCGACATCGAGGGCAACGGCCTGCTCGACGCGCAGGGCAACCTGACCGGCACCACCGCCGGCGTCTCGGCCACCACCGTCAACCCGGCCGCCGGCCGCTGGCGGTTCGTCCTGAACGTGCTCGGCCCGGTCAGCGGCCAGGAGCTCGCCCAGGACTTCACCGGCACCGTCGCGTTCAACCAGAACGTCGCCACCGCCGCCGGCCTGCCGAACGACCCGCACGCCAAGCTGGCGGCCGGCAAGCCGGTGACCGTCCAGGTGAACTACACCAACAACACCGTCGCCACCCAGAAGATCTCGGCCGACGGCCGCCTGGACCGCCGCACCGACCTCCCGCTGGTGCCGCAGGGCGCCTCCGCGACGGTCACCCTGCCGCTGAGCCTCACCTCCGCGGTGCCGTCCTTCCTCGTCCCGCCGGGCACCGACCAGCTGAAGGCGGTGGCGGCCTCCTCGACGCCGGCCCACCTGGAGCTGTCCGGCACCACCGGCTCGCCGGACCTCTTCGGCGACCTGAAGAAGGCCCAGGACGGTTCGACCATCTCGGTCGTGACCGACAACGGCAGCGCTTCGCAGCCGGTCCTCCCCGGCGTGTGGGGCACCTTCCTGCAGCAGGTCGGCCCGTTCGGCACCGCCGGCGCCCCGACCGGCACCGCCACCATCACCGCGACCGCGCACACCCAGGCGTTCGACCCGGCGCTGACCTCCAGCACCGGTGACCCGTACGCCCTGGCGGTCAACGCCTCGGCCCCGGCCGCCAACCCGGTGACCGTCCCGTCGGGCGGCAAGGGCTCGCTCCAGGTGACCGTCACTCCGACCGGTCCGAAGGGCAGCACCGTCCACGGCGTGCTGTACCTGGTGTCCGCCCCCAGCTCGGTGGCGACCGCCAACAACACCCTGGGCACCACCGGTTCGGTGCTCGCGGCGATCCCGTACAGCTACACGGTGAACTGACCTTCCATCACCGTGCCGAGGCCGTCCCGGAGTTCCGGGGCGGCCTCGGTCGTTTCCCCGGGGTCGGTGGGAATACCCCGCGCTCCCGGCGGTGTTGTGCCGGGCGGGACCGGGGCGAAACGGATGCGCCGGCCCTTCCACCGGACCGGGAGCGGGACTTGAACGACGCGATCAAGCACAGCCACGTCGAGGTGAACGGCGTCCGTCTGCACGTCGCGGAACAGGGCGAGGGCCCGCTGGTCCTGCTGCTGCACGGCTTCCCCGAGAGCTGGCACTCCTGGCGCCACCAGTTCGCCCCGCTCGCCGCGGCCGGCTACCGGGTCGTCGCCCCCGACCAGCGCGGCTACGCCCGCAGCGAGCAGCCCGAGCGGGTGGACGCGTACTCCCTGCTGCACCTGGTCGGCGACGTCACGGCGCTGATCGGCGCACTCGGCGAGGAGCGGGCCGTCGTGGTCGGGCACGACTGGGGCGCGCCGGTCGCCTGGGCCACCGCCGCCCTGCGGCCGGACCTGGTGCGCGGGGTCGCCGGGCTGAGCGTGCCGCCGCTGGCCGGCGGGCCGCGGCCGCTGCGGGAGTCCCGGGAGAACTTCGGCGAGGGCTTCTACCAGATCTACTTCCAGGAGCCGGGCCGCGCCGACGCCGAACTGGCGGCCGACGTGAAGTCCAGCTTCCGCCGCATCCTGGGCGGTGGTCTGCTCCGCGAGGGGAAGCCGCAGCCGTGGGTCGTCCCCGAGGGCAAGGCCCTGCTGGACACCATCCCGGAGCCGGCGCAGCTGCCGGCCTGGCTCACCGAGGCGGACATCGACGCCCTCGCGGCCGACTACGCCCTGCACGGCGAGCACGCCTTCACCGGCGGCCTCAACTGGTACCGGAACATCGACCGCAACGCCGAACTGATGGCCGCCTTCGACGGCGTGACGATCGACGTGCCGGCGCTGTACGTGGCCGGCGAACAGGACATGGTGAACGCGCTCGTCCCGCCGGCGGTGCTGGCCCACCTGCTGAGCCGGGTGTCCAAGCTGCACCGCCACGTCCGGCTGCCGGACACCGGGCACTGGACGCAGCAGGAGCGCCCGGCGGAGGTCAACGAGGCGCTGCTCGACTTCCTCAAGCACCTGGACGCCTGACGCCCGCCCGGCTCCGGCCCGGGTGCCGGGTCGGAGCCGGGCGGCGGAGGTCCGGCGGCGCGATCAGTGGTGGTGGTGGCTGCCCATGGGGTGGTCGCAGGCGCGGCACCTCCGGATGAAGAGGAGGCTCAGGCCGACGGTGACCACCGCACCGAGCGCCACCCCGGTACCCCGCACCGTCTTGCGGGCCGCGTTGCCGCCGATCGAGCCGGTGCACCGTGAACAGTTCTGGCATCCGGTCCGGACCGGGATCTTCTTCCCCACGACGCTTCCTCCCAGGCGAGGTCCCGACCAGCGGCCGGGCTCGTGAACGTCCCGCAGCAGCTTATAACTTGAGCTGCCCGTTCATGACTTGAGCTGCCCGTCCTCGCCCGGCGAACGATCATCCGCCCGGCGAACGATCATCCGCTCGACGGACCGGCCCCGTACGGGTCGAGGAGTTCGGCCACGAGCCGGCGTGCGTACGCGGGGTCGAGGCCGGCCGGGCGGAAGAGGATGCGGTACATCAGGGGGGCGACGACGCCGTCCATGACCGTCTCGACGGCGGGGGTGTCCTCCCCGCGGCCGCCCGCCCGGCTCAGCACGGCGTCGACCTGTTCGGCCGCGTAGTCCGAGCACTGGCCGGCGTTGCCGCCGTCCGGGTCGCCGAGCAGGGCGTCGCGGATGTAGGCGCGGCCCGAGGGGGAGGCCATCTCGTCGAGGAACTGCTCGGCCCAGGCCGTCAGGTCGGACCGCAGGTCGCCGAGGTCCTCCGGTGCCGCGTCGGGCCGCAGGCGCTCCACGGCGACGTCGGACAGCAGCTCCTGGAGGTCGCCCCAGCGGCGGTAGACCGTCGACGGGGTGACGCCCGCGCGCTGCGCGACCAGCGGCACCGTCAGCGCGTCGCGGCCCACCTCGGCGAGGAGTTCACGCACAGCGGTGTGCACCGATGCCTGGACCCGGGCGCTGCGCCCGCCGGGGCGCACCATCTGTTTGCGACTCATGATAAACACCTTAAAGCACAATCCTTGCGTTTACGGGTGCCGGGGTGCCGGGGTGCCGGGGTGCCGGGGTGCCGGGGCGCTCGCCTCGGAGCCGGGCCGGGCCGGGCCGGCGCCGTCCGGCCCGGCCCGCCTGCTGTTCTCAGACCGCCGGCGCGAGCGCCCGCGCGGGCTGCGTCCGCTCGTAGGCGTGGCCGACCCGCAGCAGCGTGCGCTCCCCGAGCGGCCGGCCGAGCAGCTGCATGCCGATCGGCAGGCCCGCCGCGTCCCGGCCGACCGGGACGGACAGGGCGGGCACCCCGGTGATGTTGGCGGGGGCGGACAGGCGCACATAGGCGTCGGGGACGCCCTCGACCGTGCCGTCGGGCCAGGTGACGGTCTCCTGGTCGGCCCGTACCGCGGTGACCGGGACGGTCGGGGCGGCGATCACGTCGACCTCCTCCAGCATCCGGGCCCACTCCCGCCGCATGAGCGTCCGGGAGCGCTGGGCGCGCAGGTAGTCCCCGGCGGTCATCAGCTCGCCGGCCTCCAGCAGGACGCGGACGTCCGCCTGGTACAGCTCGGGCACCGCCCGCAGGGAGTGCTCGTGGTAGGCGGCGGCCTCCGGTGCCACCAGCCCCCACAGGGTCGCCTGGAGGTAGCGGGTCATCGGGATGTCGACGTCGACGAGTCGTGCGCCGAGTGCCTCCAGGTGCCCGATGGCGCGCCGGACGGCGGCCTCCACCTCCGCGTCGACGTGGTCGAAGTAGTAGCTGCGCGGCACGCCGACGCGCAGCCCCGCCAGGTCCGTGCCCGCGCCCGGCCGGTGGTCCACGGCGGGGGCGGCCAGCGAGGCGGGGTCGCGCGGGTCGTGTCCGGCGAGGGCGTCCAGGACGAGGGCCGTGTCCTCGACGGTCCGGGCGATCGGGCCGACGTGGTCCAGCGACCAGGACAGGGACGTGACGCCGTGGCGGGGGACGAGGCCGTAGGTCGGTTTGAGGCCGACGACCCCGTTGAGCGCGGCGGGCACCCGGATCGAGCCGCCGGTGTCGGTGCCCAGCGCGAAGGTCGCGGCGCCCGCGGCGACGGCGACGGCGGATCCGCCGCTGGAGCCGCCGGCGACCCGCTCGCGGTCCCAGGCGTTGCCGGTCTGCGGGGTGGTCAGGCCGTAGGCGAACTCGTGGGTGTGCGTCTTGCCGACCAGGATCGCGCCGGCCGCGGCCAGGCGGGCGGCGACCGTGCTGTCGGTCTGCGCGCGGTGGTCGGCGCGGACCCGGGAACTGGCCGTGGTGGCGAGCCCGGCGACGTCGATCAGGTCCTTGAGCCCCATCGGGACTCCGTGCAGCGGCCCCCGGTGCAGGCCGCGCGCCGCTTCGTGCTCGGCCTCGCGGGCCGCCCGGCGCGCCCGCTCCGCGGTGACCGCGACGTAGGCGCCGAGGTGCGGTTCCACCTGCTCGATGCGGTCGAGGACCGAGTCCACCAGTTCGACGGGGGACAGTCGCCGGGCCCGGATCTCCTCCGCGGCGGCGGCGAGGGAGAGTTCATGCGGCTGCATCGTGCTCCTCCTCTTCCGTGGAGTGGGGGCTTTCCGCGCGGTAGGCGCTGGCGGGCGGGGTGTCCCCGAAGTCCAGCTCCCGCAGGACGGCGACGACGGAGAGCAGTTGGTTGGCGGTGGCCGCGACCGCGTCGTGGCGGTCGGCGGGCAGGGGGAGCCCGGCCCGGGCGGCCCAGCGGGCGGCCTCGGGCGGCGTGAGGTCGGTGGCGGGTGGCGTGAGGTCGGTGGTGGGTGGTTCGCCTGAGGGGCGTTCGGCGGAGGACATGGGCGTTCTCTCCTGATCGGGGCTGGCGCGAGATGGCACCCGCAGCAAAAGCTAACCGTTTGCGTTAGCCAGACTGTAGGTCCTACGATGGCTTAACGCAAACGGATTGCGTTTACGGGAGGAGTCCCCATGTCCAGCGCCACGTCCGACGCCCCCGCCCCCGTCTGGACGGTGGGCGGCGTCACCGTCCACCGCATCGACGAGACCCTCCTGCCACCCGCGACCGGGCCCTGGCTGCTGCCCGAGGCCACCCCCGAGGTGGTGACCGGCCACGACTGGTTGCACCCCCACTTCGCCGACCGCGAGGGCGTCCTGCACCTCGACAGCCACAGCTTCGCGTTCACCGTGGGCGGGCTGCGCGTCCTCGTCGACACCGGCATAGGCAACGGCAAGGAGCGGGCCAACCCGGCCTGGCGCCACCTGCGGACCGACTACCTGGAGCGCCTCACCGCCGCCGGCTTCCCCCCGGACTCCGTCGACCTGGTGATCCTCACCCACCTGCACGCCGACCACGTCGGCTGGAACACCCGGGAGGTGAACGGCGATTGGGTCCCCACCTTCCCCCACGCCCGCTACCTCACCTCCCGCGCCGAGCGGGAGTTCTGGGCCGGGTACGACCTGGAGGAGGCGCGCAGGCAGATGTTCCTCGACTCCGTGATCCCGGTCGAGCGGGCCGGGTTGCTGGACCTCGTCGACGTCCCGGCCGAGGGTGTCGAGATCGCCCCGGGCCTGCGCCTGATCCCCACCCCCGGTCACACCCCCGGCCACGTCGCCGTCGAACTGACCAGCCGGGGCGAGGCGGCGCTGATCACCGGTGACTGCATCCACCACCCGGTCCAGCTCGCCCACCCCGCCATCGGCGCCTGCGTCGACATCGACCCGCGGCAGTCCGAGGCCTCGCGCCGCAAGCTCCTCGGCTCCCTCGCCGACACGGACACCCTGCTGCTCGGCACCCACTTCGCGCCGCCCACCGCCGGCCGCGTGCTCACGGACGGGGACGCCTACCGGCTGCTGCCCGTCCCCTCGGCCTGACGCCGCGTTCGACCTCCCCGGGACGCTCGCACCCCTTCACCAGTCCTGCGCCCGGGGCCCGTCGACCGCACACCCGTCTCGATCGGGACGGGCGCGCGGGGTGGGGGTGGTGAGCCGGAGTCGGTTCCCCGGGGCTCGATTCCCGCGCGATCTGTCGTTTATCTGGCGATACCGCCTCTGAGCTGCGAAATCCTGCTGGCAGCAGACGTCGGTGATCCCCTAGAGTCGGCGCGCCCGCCCCGGTCGGGGCGCTGGCGGCACCGGCGTGCGAGTCCGAGCACGCGGCGATTCCAGGAGTTGACGATCTGATGGTGTGTGTGGCGTGTGGGGCGCGTCCCGCGGGGACCGAGAGCCGACGCTGCTTCGGCTGCGCGGAGGCGGCCCCGGGCTGGGCGGCGGCGCTCCGACCGGCGAACGGCCTTGCCGTGGCGGTCTACGTCCTGCTGGGGTTGAACGCGGTGTTGGCGGCGGCGGCGGTCGTGGCCGACGTCTGGGGCGATGTCCTGTTGGGCCGGTTGGTGGACGGCTCGGGCGACATCGGCCTTGACGAATTCGATGCCCTGGACTCCCTGGCGAACGGGCTGGACAAAGCCGTCATTCCGCTGATGATGGTCACCGCCGTGGTGTTCATCATCTGGTTCTACCGCATCCGCCAGAATGCCGACCTGCTGCTGCCGAACGGGCACCGCCTCGGACGCGGCTGGACCATCGGGGCCTGGGTCACCCCGGTCGTCCTGCTCTGGTTCCCCTGGCAGCTGATGGTGGACTGCTGGCGGGCGAGCGCTCCGCTGGACGCGGAGGGACGGCGTCGCGCGGTGTCGGAGAAGGTCCTGGTCCTGTGGTGGTCCACCTGGATCGGCGCGCTGGTGGTCAACCGGATCGCCAACTCGAAGATGAAGCACGTGGACGTGACGGTGCTCGCCAGCCTGGGGGACTTGCGCGAGACCATTCGGGTGGAGGCCGCCGGCTCGGTGCTGCGCCTGGTCGCGGCCGTCGCGGCGATCGTGGTGGTCCAGCGGCTGACGGCCATGCAGTCGGCGCGCCGGGCCGACATCAACCCGCTGGCCGCCAGGGCCGCGCAGGTGGCGGCCGAGGAGGCCCGGGCGCAGGCGCAGGCGCAGGCGCAGGCCCAGGCTCAGGCCGAGGCGTAGGCCCAGGCTTCGGCCGCCACGGCAACGGACTCGGAAGCTCCCTAGACCGGCAGCAGGCGGGCGATCAGTTCGCCGAGGCGGCGGGCGTTGCGGCAGGAGTGCATCTCCACGACGCCCGCGTAGGCGGCTGCGGCGGAGTCGCCGGTCGGCCAGAGGGCGGGCTGCTCGGGGTTGAGCCAGTGGACCCGCCGGGCCCGGCCGGCGATCCGGCGCAGCGCGTCCAGGTTCGGGTCGCGGTGGTTGTTGCGGGCGTCGCCGAGGATCAGCACGCTGGTGCGCGGGCCGACCGCGTCCAGGTGCCGTTCGGCGAACTCGCCCAGGGCGGAGCCGTAGTCGCTGTTGCCGTGGTGGCCCATCACCTTGGCCTCGGTGAGGATCCGGGCGGCGAGCCGGGCCGGGTCGGCGTCGCCGCGCGCCAGCAGGGCGGTGACCTCGGCGGTGCGGTTCACGAAGGCGAACACCCGTACCTTGCTGAACTGTTCGCTCATCGCCTGCACCAGCAGCATGGTGAAGTCGGCGAATCCGGCCACCGAGCCGGAGACGTCGCACAGCAGTACCAGTTCCGGCCGGGCCGGGCGGCGCAGCCGGTAGGCCGGGCGCAGCGGCACCCCGCCGGTGGACAGCGAGCGGCGCAGGGTGCGGCGCAGGTCGATCTGTCCGCGTGCGGCGCGGCGGCGCCGGGCGGCCAGCCGGGTGGCCAGCTTGCGGGCCAACGGGTGGACGGTGCGGCGCAGTTCGGCGAGCTGGTCGCGGCCGGCGGCGAGGAAGTCGATCCGGTCGGCGGTGGGTGCGACGGCGCGTTCGGCGATCCGCTCGGCGCCGCGCAGTTCGGCGACCCGGCGGCGGGCCTCGGTGGCGACCAGGGCGCGGAAGTCCTGGATGCGGCGGCGGATCTCGTCGGCGAGGACGCGGTCGGACAGGTCCGGGGCGGTGGCCTGCTCGCGCAGGGCGGCGAGGATCCGGGCGAGCAGCGTCTCGGGGGCGAGCCGGCCGAGCGCCTGGTGGGCCGACCAGCCGTCCGAGGCCGGCGTGGCTCCGGCGCCGTACCGGCCCAGGGCCTCCACCACCTCGCCGGCCAGCCGGGCCTGGGCGGCCCGGTCGTCGGCGGCCAGGGCGGCGGCGAGGCGCTCGCGCAGGTCGTCGCGCAGCGGGTCGGGCCGGCCGGGGCGCGGCGGCCGGGGGTCGTCCGGGAGTGCGGGCGGGTCGGCGCGGACGGCCTCGGGGGTGCCGACGCCGAGCGGGAAGAACAGGTCGAACGTGGCGTCGAAGGCGGCCCGTTGGGTGTCCGAGCGCAGCAGCGCGGCGGCCAGGCCGGCCCGCATCTGCTCGCGGTCGGCGAGCCCGAGGACGTCGAGGACGGCGGCCGCGTCGACCGTCTCGGCGGGGCCGATCCGCAGGCCGTGCCCGCGCAGCGCGCGGACCAGGCCGGTGAGCCGGGCGGCGGTGTCGGCCGGCGGTGGGGCGGTGGTCATGCGACGGTGAGCTTCCGCGCGGCCTTCCGGATGTCGTCCTGGTGCTTGAGGATCACCCCGAGGGTCTCTTGGACGACCGCCTCGTCGAGGGTGTCGGCGCCGAGCGCCAGCAGGGTGCGGGCCCAGTCGATGGTCTCGGCGACGGACGGCGCCTTGCGCAGGTCCATCGCGCGCAGCGCGCCGACCACCCGGACCAGCGAGGCGGCCAACGTGTCGTCCAGGCCGGGCACCTTGAGCCGGACGATCTGCCGCTCCAACTCGGCGTCCGGGTAGTCGAGGTGGAGGAAGAGACAGCGTCGGCGCAGCGCCTCGGACAGTTCGCGGGTGGCGTTGGAGGTGAGCAGCACGAAGGGGCGGCGGCTCGCGGCGATGGTGCCGAGTTCGGGCACCGTGACCTGGAAGTCGCTGAGCACCTCCAGCAGCAGGGCCTCCACCTCGACGTCGGCCTTGTCCATCTCGTCGATCAGCAGCACGGTGGGCTCGTCGCCGCGGATGGCGGTGAGCAGCGGGCGGGTGAGCAGGAACTCCTCGCCGAAGATGTCGGTGCGGGCCTCGTCCCAGCCCTCGTCGCGGCCGGCGGTGATCCGCAGCAGCTGCTTGGCGTGGTTCCACTCGTAGAGGGCGCGGGCCTCGTCGATGCCCTCGTAGCACTGGAGCCGGACCAGCCGGGCCCGGCCGACCGCGGCCACCGCCTTGGCGAGTTCGGTCTTGCCGACCCCGGCGGGGCCCTCGACCAGCAGCGGCTTGCCGAGCCGGTCGGCGAGGAAGACGGTGGTGGCCACGGCGGTGGAGGCCAGGTAGCCGGTGGCGGCCAGCTGGTCGGCGGTGTCCGCCACCGATGCGAAGAACCCCGTGCCGTCGCCGCTCATCTGCCCGCCCCGTTCCTGTCCGCCCTGTCCGTGCGGCAGCACCCTACCGGCCGGTCACTTCGCTGTCTCGGGGCTTCGGCGGGGTGGCGCGGCGCGGGGCCGGGGTCGTGGCGTGCTGCCGGATCACCTGGCGGGCGCGCGGGCGCGCCGGAGCGGTGTACGGCAACCACGGCCGCCGTACACCGCCCGTCTGTTCCCGCCGGTCTCGGCCGTCAGTCGACGGGGCCTGATCGGACGTCAGTTGGTGCGTGCCCCTCGGGTCGTCAGTTGACGAAGATGAGCGGGCTGCCCGCCACCGAGGTGTCGGTGACCGGGCCGTAGGTGGCGCTGAACCAGCCGGTCGAGAAGCACAGGCCCGAGCCGGAGACCAGGTTGAACGGCTGGGAGGAGAAGCCGATGGTGTTGCCGGTGTTCGAGGTGGTGCCGTTGATCCCGGTGGTGGTCTGGTAGACGCAGTTGATGCTGCCGAGGATGGTGTTGAGCACCACCGTGGTCTTCATCGCGCCGGCCGCGCCGGGGGTGAGGGCGACCGGGTTGCCGGGGCCGTCGCCGACGGTGTTGGTGAACGGCAGGTTGTTGACGGTGATGCTTTTGACGCCGGTGACGCCGAGGACGTTGGAGGAGCAGGAACCGAAGGTCTGGGTGTTGAGCTGCTCGACCGCGCTGCCGGGGGCGGCCGGGTTGGCCGTCACGGTCGCGGAGAAGGCCGAGTTGGCGCAGCTGATGCCGCTCGTGCCGCTGGCACTGCTGTAGAAGGTGGCGGCGGTGCCCGAGACCAGGCTGGCGGTGAGGACGTCGCCGACGGCGACGTCCGGGCCGCTGCTGCTGCCGGTGGTCAGCACCGCGGAGCCGTCGGCCTGGGCGGGTGCGACGGCGGCGCAGGTGAAGGCGAGGGCGGCGAGGGCGGCGGTACCGAGCGTACGGCGAAAGCGCATGAGGGTGACCTCTCTCCGTGCGGAGACGGGTGGGGGTGGCCCGCGGTGCGGGTGTGGTGGCGTGCACGGCGGGGGAGGTGCGTGGGCATGGCGTACCGGGGGCTTCGCGGGGCCGTGGTGCGGCGGGCCCGGCGCCACGGGCCCGCTCGTACGGCACAGCGGTGTGAAGGTGCGGACGTGCGCTGCGAGTGCAGGAGTGCACGTCGGCGGCTGCCACCGCCGCGGGCCTGCGTCCGCTCGTGGTCCCGTGGCCCGGGCTGTTCGCCCGGGGCCGCCGGAGCCCCTGGAGGTCGTCCGGTGGTGACAGGGTCGCCCACCGGTTGGAAACCTGTCAGTGTTGTAAACCCGATGTTGCGTCAATGTCAATACAGGTAACAGGAGTTGGTGATGGAACGGAAACACCTCCGAAGTGCCGACGTGATCCTGCTGCCGGGCGCGCGGGCCGGTCGTGACCCGGCCCGGTCCATCAAGCGCGGCCCGAGCCGGCTGCCCCCGGGCGTGGTGGCCGCGACCCAGCGCGAGCGGCTGCTCGACGGGCTGGTCCAGACGGTGGCCGCGCGCGGCTACCAGCACGCCACGGTCAGCGACATCTGCCGCGCGGCGGGTGTGACCAGGCCGGTTTTCTACGAGCTGTTCAGCGGCAAGGAGGACGCCTTCCTGGCCGCGCACCGGCACGGCACCGGAGTGGTGCTCCGGCGGATGGCGGCGGCCTTCGCGGCGGAGTCCGACTGGTGCGCCGGGATCCGGCAGGCGCTCGGCGCGATGCTCCATCTGCTGGCGGGGACACCGGCTTTCGCGACCATGGCGGTGATCGAGATCGAGGCGGTCGGACCGGCCGGACGCCGCGAGCGGGACCAACTCCTCACCCGGTTCCGGGCGTTCTTCGCCGAGGTGCCCCAACCGCCGGTCGGTGTGCGGGTGGTGGAGCTGGTGGACGCCGTGGTGGGCGGGGTCTACAGCGCGCTCTACCGGCGGATCGACTCCGGCCGGACGGTTCAACTTCCGGAACTCCTTCCGGTGTTGAGCATGTTCTGTCTCGCGCCCTTCCTCGGCCCGGCGCAGGCGGCCGTCCGGCTCGGGTTTCCGATCGGTGAAGATCCTTCGTGCACCCGTATTGACCCGGCCACTACCGGGCAGTAGCTTCCCAGTTACTCAAAGCGCGGCTTGACCGTGCCCGCCCCGCTGCCGAGGGGCGGGCGGCCCGGTCGGGCCGTGGAACGCTGTCCGCGCCAGGGCACCGTGCCAGTGCCTGCACATCCCACCCACCCAACAGGGAGCACACATGGCCATGTCCGAGGACGCCGCCGCCGCGGCCGAGACCCCGGAGACGCCGACCGGCAGCAGGAGAGGGCGGGTACGGCTCAAGCGCAGCGCCTGGATGGCCGTTCCGGCCGTCGCCGCGGGCGCCGTCCTGATGGCCCTCACCGCCCAGGGCGTACTCGCCGCCCAGTTCTCCATCAGCGGCATGCCGTTCACGATCACCGCGGACAAGCTCGACGGCAAGGGCTTCGCCCAGTTCGGCAGCCTGGACTCGATGATCCCCGACAGCCCCAACCAGGGCTCCACCGGCGGTCAGGTGCTGGTCGCGGTCTCGGCGATCAAGAAGGCCGAGATCACCAACCTGTGCCAGAGCGTGGACCTCGGTGGCGTCAACCTGGTGATCCACGCCGGCGACGCCGGCACCCCCGTCGCCGCCACCGACCTCACCACCGACTCCGACATGCTGTCCGGTGACGCGGAGTTCACCAACATCGAGATCGGCGGCGACGCCAGCACGTACACCAAGGCCGGCAACGCGGGCAAGGGCAACCCGGGCGTCTTCGGGCAGCAGGCCGACACCGTCGTGCTGACGCACCTCAAGCAGCACAACTACGCGAGCACCGCCGTCGGGTTCAAACTGCCCAACCTGCGGCTGAGCTTCAGCTCCCAGGGCTGCTGACCATGACGGAGTCCGTACCGGAGCCGGCCGGTTCCGGCGAGGGCGTCGCGGAGGGGGCCGTGGGGACGGCTCCCGCCCCCGCTCCCGCCACCACCCGACCGGTCAAACGCGACTGGCGGGGCCAACGGCCGTTCTGGGGCGGGCTGCTGGTGCTGTTCGGCGGCGCCGAGATCCTGTTCACCCTGCGTGCCCCGCTGCCCGTCGTCCTGCACATCGGGATGCAGGGGCTGGCGGGCTACCTGGTGCCGGCGGTGATGGTGCTGTGCGGCCTGCTGATCCTGTTCAACCCGGCTCAGCGGCTGTTCTACTCCGTCCTCGCCGTGCTCGCCGCGCTGGCGAGCTGGCTCACCTCCAACCTGGGCGGCTTCGTGATCGGGATGCTGCTCGGACTGGTGGGCGCCTGCCTCACCTTCGGCTGGCTGCCCGATCAGCCGCTGCGCCGGGGGCGGCAACGGCGGGAGGACCGGCGCCAGGAACGCCGGTCGTCCCGAGCGGGCACGGCCGGGGCCGGGGCCGACCCGGCCGGGGTCTAGCCGGCCGGGGTCTGGCCCGAGGCGCCCCGACGGCGCCCGCCCCCTGGTGATGGGAGAGCACCAGGG
>NZ_JBHWIJ010000036.1:0-12558 GCF_042732255.1 Kitasatospora sp. NPDC059803
CGGCCCCCGCGCCGCGCCCGCCCCCCCCCACGCCGCCCGCGGCGCCGGCCCGCGCGCCGCCGCCGGGCGGGCCGGGGGGGGCGGGGGGGGGCCCCCCCCCGCCGCCGGTGATGTCCAGCACCGGGTGGATGGCGGGCACGGCGTGGGAGACGTTCCCCATGTCGGTGCACGCGAACGGCCCGCTCTCGACGGGCTCCGGCCGGCCGAGCGCCGCCGCGTTGGCCCGCCAGAGGGCGAGCAGGGCGGGGTCGGAGCGCATGTCCAGGTAGTCCGGTTCGGGCCGGTCGAGCGTCACCTCGCAGCCGGTGGCGAGCGCCCCGGCCCGGAAGCAGTCCTCGACCCGGGCGCGCAGCTGTGCGAGGTCCTCGGCCGCCGAGGCGCGGATCTCGTACTCCGCGCTCGCGCTGTCGGGGATCAGGTTGGGCGCGGTGCCGGCGGCCGTGGTGATGCCGTGCACCCGCCACTGCGGCGGCAGGTGCTGGCGCAGCAGCCCGAGGGCGACCTGGGCGACGGTGAGCGCGTCGGCGGCGTTGCGCCCCTGGTGCGGGTTGAGGCTCGGGTGGGCGGCGCGGCCGGTGTAGCGGACGGAGAGGGTGCCGAGCGCGAAGGAGCGGAAGTCGGCGACCTCGACCGGGCAGGGGTGCACCATCATCGCCGCGTCCACGCCGTCGAAGGCGCCCGCCTCCAGCAGCAGCGCCTTTCCGGCTCCGCGCTCTTCGGCGGGCGCGCCGATCACCCGTACGGTGAGCCCGAGTTGGTCGGCGTACGGGGCGAGGCCGAGTGCCGCGCCGAGGCCGGCGGCGGCGATCAGGTTGTGCCCGCAGGCGTGCCCGAGGCCGGGCAGCGCGTCGTACTCGCAGACGAGTGCGACGGTGACCGGCCCGCTGCCGAGGCTCGCGGTGAACGCGGTGTCCAGTCCGTGCGCGGGCGCGGTGACGGCGTAGCCGTGGGCGCGCAGGAGTTCGGCGCACCAGGCGGCCGCGCGGTGCTCCTCGAACGCGGTCTCGGGGTGGGCGTGGATGCGGTGGCTGAGCGCGAGCAGTTCCGCGCGGTGCGCGTGGACGCGTTCGCGGACGGCCTGTTTGGTCGCGGTCAGGGGCATGGGCGGCGCCTCCGTGATGTCAGGGCCCCCGCACTGGGGGGCCGTTGAGCAGATCATATGAAGTTAGATTAGGCTAACCTAACTAGGCGTTTCGTTCGCCGGACCCCGAGGAGCACCCCGAACCATGCCTGCCGTCGAAACCCAGGCCGTCGATGTCCCGCTGCTCGCCGCCCAGGCCGCCATCTGGTACGCGCAGTCACTCGACCCCGACAGCCCGGTCTACAACACCGGCGACGCCGTCGAGATCACCGGCCCGCTCGACGAGGCCCGGTTCGAGGACGCGCTGAGGCAGGCGGTCGACGAGGCCGAGGCGCTGAGCGCCGTCGTCGTCACCGGCCCGGACGGCACGCCCCGCCAGCAGCCGCGCCCCGGCCGCCGCTGGCCGCTGCACCACCTCGACCTGCGCGCCGCGCACGACCCGGCCGCCGAGGCCGAGGCCTGGATGCGCGCCGACCTCGCCCGCCCGGCCGACCTCGCCGAGGGCCCGCTGTTCACCCACGCGCTGATCCGCCTCGCCGACGACCGGTACCAGTGGTACCGGCGGATCCACCACCTCGCCGTCGACGCCTACGCGTTGAACCTCCTCGGCGAGCGCCTCGCCGAGCTGTACACCGCGCACACCACCGGCGCCGAGCCCGCCGCACGCCCGTTCGCCACCCTCGCCGAGGTCGCCGCCGAGGAGGCCGCCTACCGGGACGGCGAGGAGTACCCGGCCGACCGCGCCTACTGGGCCGACCGCCTGGCCGGCGCCGACACCCCGGCGACCCTGCCGGGCAGCCCGGCGCCCGCGCTGTCCGCAACCCCGGCCCAGGCCCCCCTGCGCCTCACCGCCGAACTGCCCGCCGGCACCCGCGACCGACTGGAGCGCGCCGCCGCCACCGCCCGCGCCACCTGGGCCGAACTGCTCCTCGCCGCCACCGCCGGCTACCTGCACCGCCTGGCCGGCACCGAGGACGTCGTGCTCGGCCTGCCGCTCGCCAACCGCCGCGGACCGGCCGCCCTGCGCACCCCCGTCGCCGCCGCCAACGTCCTCCCGCTGCGCCTGGCCGTCCGCCCCGCCGACAGCGCCGAGGCGCTGCTGCGCCGGGTGGTCCGCGAACTGCGCGCCGTCCGCCGCCACCAGCGCTACCCGCTGGAGGACCTGCGCCGCGACCTCGGGCTGACCGGCGAGCGGCGCGCCCTGTTCGGCCCGATGGTCAACATCAAGGCCTTCGAGGGCGATCTCGACCTGGCCGGCCTGCCCGGCGTCGTCCGCAACCTCGCCGCCGGGCCGGTCGACGACCTCGCCGTCGGCGTCTCGCCCGCCCCCGGCGGCGCGCTGCGCCTCGTCCTCGACGCCGACCCCGCCCGCCACGACGCCGCCTCGCTCGCCGCCCACCGTGACGGGCTGCTGCGCTACCTCGACGCCCTCACCGACCTGCTGCTCACCGCCCCGCAGACGCCCATCGCCCGGATCGACCTGCTCGACCCGGACGGCCTGCGCCGCGCCACCGCCGGCCGCGCGGAGCCGCCGCTCGACCGGACGCTGCCCGAGCTGTTCGCCGCGCAGGCCGCCCGCACCCCGGCCGCCGTCGCCGTCCGCAGCGGCAAAACCGCCCTCACCTTCGCCGAGTTGGACGCCGCCGCCAACCGCCTCGGCCACCGCCTGAACGCCCTCGGCGTGCGCGCCGGTGCGCCGGTCGCACTCGCCCTGCCGCGCGGCGTGGACACCCTGGTCGCGATGCTCGGCGTGCTCAAGGCCGGCGGCGCCTGCGTCTCCCTCGACCTCGCCCACCCCCGGCAGCGCCTGGCCGCCGTCCTGGACGACGCCCGCCCGGTCTGCGCGGTCGGCACCGCCGACGCCCTCACCCAACTGGACCTGCCGGCCGGCCTGCCCACCGTCCTGCCCGGGGACGCGGACGCCGAGCCCGCCACCGCGCCCCCGGCCCCCCGGCCCCACCACGCCGCCTACGTGCTGCACACCTCCGGCTCCACCGGCCGCCCCAAGGGCGTCGTCGTCACCCACGCCTCGCTGGCCAACCTGTACGCGGGCCACGGCGAGGACCACATCGCCCCGGCCGTGCGCCGCACCGGCCGCGAACGCCTGCGCGTCGCCCACAGCGCCTCGTTCGCCTTCGACGCCTCCTGGGACCCGGTGCTGTGGATGGTCCACGGCCACGAGCTGCACCTGCTCGACGACGCCACCTACCGCGACCCGGCCGCCCTGGCCGGCCACCTGCACCGGGAGCGCGTCGACTACCTCGACGTCACCCCCTCCTACCTCGAAGTCCTGCTCTCCGAAGGCATCCTGGACGAGGAGTGGCACCGCCCGGCGGTCATCGCGGTCGGCGGCGAAGCCACCCCGCCCGCCCTCTGGCAGCGCCTCACCGCCGCAGCCGGCCTGCACCCGATCGACCTCTACGGCCCGACCGAGACCACCGTCGACGCCTACGCCTGGACGCCCGGCCCCGACGGCGCCCCGGTCGGCCGGGTGGTGCGCGGCTCCCGCGCCTACGTCCTCGACGGCTCGCTGCGCCCCGCGCCCGACGGCGTCTCCGGCGAACTGTACGTCGCCGGGGCCTGCCTGGCCCGCGGCTACCTCGGCCGCCCCGACCTCACCGCCGAACGCTTCCTCGCCGACCCGTTCGGCCCGCCCGGCGACCGGATGTACCGCACCGGCGACCTCGCCCGCCGCCGACCGGACGGCACCCTGGAATTCCTCGGCCGCGCCGACGACCAGGTGAAGATCCGCGGCTTCCGGATCGAGCCCGGCGAGATCGCCGCCGTCCTCGCCGAACTGCCGGGCGTCGCCCAGGCCGTGGTGATCGCCCGCTCCGGTCCGCAGGGCAAGCGGCTGCTCGGGTACGTCGTCCCCGAGGCCGTTGCCGAGGCAGCTTCCGAGGCGCTTTCCGAGTCCGAGGCGGTTTCCGAGTCCGAGGCCGCCCCCGAGGCCGTCCCCGAGGCCATGTCGGAGGACGCCGCCGAACCCGCCCCCACCCCCCGCGTCGCCCTCGACCCGGCCGCGCTGCGGGCCGCGCTCGCCGCCCGGCTGCCCGGCCACATGGTCCCGGCCGCCGTCCTGGTCCTCGACGAACTGCCGCGCACCGCCCACGACAAGCTCGACCACCGCGCCCTGCCCGAACCCGCCGCCGCCGAGCCCGGCACGGCCCCGGCCACGCCGCAGGAGGAACTGGTCTGCGGGCTGTTCGCCGACGTCCTCGACCTGCCGCAGGCGCCCGGGCGGGACGCCTCCTTCTTCGACCTCGGCGGCCACTCGCTGCTGGCCGGCCGCCTCGCCGCCCGGCTGCGCGAGACCTTCGCCGCCGCCGTCGGGTTCGCCGACGTCTTCCGCCACCCGACCCCGGCCGCGCTCGCCGCGCTGCTCGACGCGCACCCCGGCGGCGAGCCCGAGGCCCGCCCCGCGCTGGTGCCCGTGCCGCGCACCGACCGGATGCCGCTGTCACCCGCCCAGCGCGGCCTGTGGTTCCTGCACCGGCTCCAGGGCCCCAGCCCCACCTACAACATCCCGCTCGCCCTCACCCTCACCGGCCCGCTCGACCGGGCCGCCCTCACCCTCGCCCTCGGCGACCTCGCCGCCCGGCACGAGGTGCTGCGCACGGTCTACGGCGAGGAGCCGGACGGTACGCCGTACCAGCGGGTGCTGCCCGCCGCGCCCGTCGAACTGCACGACGGCACCGAGCTCGCCGAAGCCGTCCGGCACGCCTTCGACCTCACCGGCCGGCCGCCGCTGCGCGCCACCCTGTTCACCCACGGCCCGGCCGAACACACCCTGCTCCTGCTGCTCCACCACATCGCGAGCGACGGCGCGTCCACCACCCCGCTGGTCCGCGACCTGTCCGCCGCCTACACCGCCGGGCTGGCCGGCCGCGCACCGGAACTCCCGGTGCCCGCCGTGCAGTTCGCGGACCACGCGGCCTGGCAGCGGCAGCTGCTCGGCACCTCCGAGGCGCCCAGCCCGCTCGCCGCGCGGCAGTCGGACTACTGGCGCACCGCCCTGGCCGGCCTGCCCGACCAGCTGGAACTGCCCACCGACCGCCCGCGCCCCGCCGTCGCCGGCCACCACGGCGCCACCGTGCCCTTCACCCTCGACGCCGAGGCGCACGCGGCCCTCGCCGTGCTCGCCCGGACCGCCGGCGGCACCGTCTTCATGGCCGTCCAGGCCGGACTCGCCGCCCTGCTCACCCGGCACGGCTGCGGCACCGACATCCCCGTCGGCACCCCGGTCGCCGGCCGCGACGACCCCGAGACCGCCGACCTGGTCGGCTACTTCGTCAACTCCGTGGTCCTGCGCACCGACACCTCGGGCGATCCGACCTTCCGCGAGCTGCTCGGCAAGGTCCGCGGCACCGTCCTCGCCGCCCACGAGCACGCCGACCTGCCCTTCGACCGCCTGGTCGAGGAGCTCAACCCGCCGCGCTCCCTCGCCCGCCACCCGCTGTTCCAGGTGATGCTCGCCTGGCAGAGCCGCCCCGACGAGCCCCACCCGCTGGGCGGCGGCCTCACCGCCCGGATCGCCGCCGTCCCCAGCGGCACCGCCAAGTTCGACCTCACCCTCAACGCGGGCGAGCTCCCCGACGGCGGCATCGGCGGCTTCCTGGAGTACCGCACCGACCTCTTCGACGCCGCCACCGTCGAAGGGCTCGCCACCCGCCTCGCCCGGCTGCTCACCGCCGCCGCCACCGCGCCCGACACCGCGATCGGCCGGCTCCCGCTGATCGGCGAGGAGGAACGGCTGCGCGCCCTCGTCGAGTGGAACGGCACCCCGCACACCTCGGCCCCGCACACCTCGGCCCCGGGCACCTCGGCCCCGGGCACCTCGGCCCCGGGCACCTCGACTCCGCACACCCCGGCCCCGGACGCCACCCTGGCCGAGCTGTTCGAGGCCGCGGCCGCCGCCAACCCGCAGGCCGTCGCCGTCAGTTGCGGTGACGAGCAGCTCGACTACACCGAACTCGCCGCCCGCGCCGACCGCCTGGCCCGACTGCTGGCCGCCAACGGCATCGGCCCCGGCACCATCGTCGCCCTCGCCCTGCCGCGCTCGCTCGAACTCGTCGTCGCCCTCCTCGCGGTGGCCAAGTCCGGCGCCGCCTACCTGCCGCTCGACCCCGACTACCCGGCCGACCGCCTCGCCTACATGTTGGCCGACGCCGCCCCCGCCGCCCTGCTCACCGACCGCGCCACCGCACCCCGGCTGCCCGCCCACCAGGTGCCCCAACTGCTCGTCGACGGACCGGAGTCGGCCGCCCACCCGGCCACCCCGCTGGCCCAGCACGAGCGCACCCGCCCGCTGCACGCCGAGGACACCGCCTACGTCATCTACACCTCCGGCTCCACCGGCCGGCCCAAGGGCGTGCCCGTCACCCACCACAACGTGGTCCGGCTGTTCCGCTCCACCGACCACTGGTTCGGCTTCGGCGCGGACGACGTCTGGACCCTCTTCCACTCCTACGCCTTCGACTTCTCCGTCTGGGAGTTGTGGGGAGCCCTGCTGCACGGCGGCCGCCTGGTCGTCGTCCCGCACCTGGTCAGCCGCGACCCGGCGGCCTTCCTCGACCTGCTCGCCCGCGAGCGCGTCACCGTGCTCAACCAGACCCCGTCCGCCTTCTACCAGCTCAGCGCCGCCGACCGGGACCGCCCCGGAACCGAACTCGCCCTGCGCTACGTGGTGTTCGGCGGCGAGGCGCTCGAACTGGCCCGGCTCGACGACTGGTACGCCCGCCACCCGGAGGACGCGCCCACCCTGGTCAACATGTACGGCATCACCGAGACCACCGTGCACGTCTCCTACATCGCCCTCGACCGGGCCACCGCCGCCGCCGGGAGCAGCAGCACCATCGGCGTCAACATCCCCGACCTGCGGGTCTACGTCCTGGACCAGCACCTCCAGCCCGTCCCGCCCGGCGTCACCGGCGAGATGTACGTCGCCGGGGCCGGCCTGGCCCGCGGCTACCTCGGCCGCCCCGACCTCACCGCCGGGCGCTTCGTCGCCGACCCGTACGCCGAACTGTTCGGCGAACGCGGCACCCGGATGTACCGATCCGGCGACCTCGCCCGCCGCCGCGCCGACGGCGTCCTGGAGTACTTCGGCCGCGCCGACCAGCAGGTGAAGCTGCGCGGCTTCCGGATCGAACTCGGCGAGATCGAGGCCGTGCTGGCCGCCCACCTGGGCGTCGCCGACGCCGCCGTGGTCGTCCGCGAGGACGCCCCGGGCGACAAGCGACTGGTCGGCTACGCGGTCACCACGGCGAGCCTCGAAGACCCGAGCGCCGCCGCCGCCGTCACCCCCGAGGACCTGCGCGCCCACACCGCCGTCGAACTGCCCGCCCACATGGTGCCCTCCGCCGTCGTCCTGCTGGACCGGCTGCCGCTCACCGCCAACGGCAAGCTCGACCGCCGCGCCCTGCCCGCCCCCGACGCACCCGCCACCGGCGCCGGACGCCCGCCGCGCACCCCGCGCGAACAGCAGCTGTGCGAACTCTTCGCCGAGGTGCTGGGCGTCGCGGCGGTCGGCGTCGACGACGACTTCTTCGCCCTCGGCGGCCACTCGCTGCTGGTCGTCCGCCTCGCCGGGCGGATCCGCGAACTGCTCGGCCTGGACGTCGGCATCGGCACCCTGTTCCAGTCGCCCACCGTCGCCGCCCTCGACGCGGCCCTGGCGGCCGGCTCGCAGAGCGCCGACGCGCTGGACGTCCTGCTCCCGCTGCGCCCCGCCGCGCCCGGACGCCGTACCCCGCTGTTCGCCGTCCACCCCGCCGGCGGCCTCAGCTGGTGCTACACCGGCCTGATCCGCCACCTGCCCGCCGACCAGCCGATCTACGGCCTCCAGGCCCAGGGCGTCGGCGCCGCCACGGCGGCCCGGCCCCTGCCGCAGACCCTGGACGAACTGGCCGCGCACTACGTCGACCGGCTGCGCGAGGTCCAGCCCGAGGGACCGTACCGGCTGCTCGGCTGGTCCACCGGCGGGATCATCGCGCACGCCGTCGCCGTCCGGCTCCAGGACCTCGGCCACGCCGTCGAACTGCTCGCGATCCTGGACGCCTACCCCGCCGAGGGCTTCCGCGACCTGCCCGTCCCCGACCAGGCCGAGGCGCTGGAGGCGCTGCTCACCATGGGCGGCTACGGCCCCGAGGACCTCGCCGGGCGGCCGCTCGAACTCGCCGCCGTCACCGAGCTGCTGCGCCGCGAGGGCAGCCCGCTCGCCGGGCTCGACGACGCCACCGTGGCCGCCCTCAACCGGATCTACCTCAACACCAACCACCTCGTCCGGGGCCACGACCACCGCCCCTTCGACGGCGACGTGCTGTTCTTCCGCGCCACCGTCGACACCATCGACGAGACCCTGGTGCCCGAACTCTGGACCCCGTACGTGTCCGGCCGCATCGACAACACCGACGTCGCCTGCTCGCACAAGGACATGACCCTGCCCGCCCCGATCGCGCACATCGCCCGCGTGATCACCGACCACCTGGAGAAGTCCTCCGATGAGTGACGCCCCCGCCAACCCCTTCGACGGTGACGGCGAGTTCCTCGCCCTCGTCAACGACCAGGGCCAGCACTCGCTCTGGCCGGCCTTCGCCGCCGTCCCGGCCGGCTGGAACGTCTCCCACGGCCCGTGCGAGCGCGCCGACGCCGTGCAGTGGATCACCGCCCACTGGACCGACCTGTGACCCCTCCGGCCGTCGAGGCCGCCCCGGCGCGCCCCCTGCTCGCGGGGCGCGCCGCGGTGGTCGTGGTCTACACCGCCGCGATGTGCATGAACGGCCTGGACTCGACCATCGTCAACCCCGCGCTGTTCACCATCGCCGAGGACTTCGGGCGGCCCGTCTCGGCCGCCAACGCCGTCGAGACGGCCTTCCTGGTCGGCCTCGCCGTCGGCCTGCCGGTGGCGGGCTGGCTCGGCGACCGGTTCGGCGTGAAACGGGTCTTCCTCGGCTCCCTGGCCGCGTTCACCCTCGCCTCCGCCCTGTGCGCCGCCGCGCCCGGCCTCGGCTCGCTCGCCGCCGCGCGGGCCGTCCAGGGCGTGGCCGGCGGGCTGCTCACCCCCGTCGGGATGACCCTGCTGTTCCGGGCCTTCGCCCCGCACGAGCGGGCCGGCCTGGGCCGGTTCCTGATCGTCCCGACCGCCCTGATGCCCGCCCTCGGCCCGCCGCTCGGCGGCCTCCTGACCGAACACCTCTCCTGGCACTGGCTGTTCCTGGTCAACGTGCCGATCGGGGTCGCGGCCGTCGTGACCGGGCTCATCGGCCTGCGCGCGGCGGACGAGCCCCCGGCCGGCCGCTTCGACACCACCGGCTTCCTGCTCGCCACCCCCGGCCTCGGGCTGCTCACCTACGCGCTCGGCTTCGGCCCGGCGCACGGCTGGTCCTCGCCCCCGGTGGCGCTCGGCGGCGTGGCCGGGCTCCTCCTGCTCGGCATCGCCGTGCGCCACCAACTCCGCGCCGCCGAACCACTGGTGGACCTGCGGCAGCTCGCCGACCGCACCTTCGGCACCGCCACCTGGCTGGCCCTGCTCACCTCGGCCGGCCTGATGGGCGCCCTGTTCGTCCTCCCGCTGCTCTACCAGGCCGCCCTCGGGGCCTCGGCCCTCGACGCAGGGCTGAGCGTCTTCCCCGAGGCGATCGGCCTGATGGCCGCCTCCCAGGTGGTCGACCGCCTGCTGCCCCGGTTCGGCCCCCGCCGCCTCGCGCTGCCCGCGCTGCTGCTCGCCGCCCTCGTCCTGGCCGCCCTCGGCTTCGCCGAGAACCCCTGGGCCGTCCGGGCGTTGATGTTCGCGGTCGGGCTCGTCCTGGGCACCGCCGTGCTCACCGTCCAGATCGCCGGCTTCGCCGACGTCCCCGGGCCCGCGATGGGCCGGGCCATGGGCCTGTTCACCATCGTCCGCACCCTCGGCGGCGCCCTCGGCATCGCCGCCACCGCCGCCCTCATCGGCGCCCTGGACACCGACGGCGGCTCACCCGGCCCCTACCGCCTCGCCCTCCTGCTCACCGCCGCCCTGGTCGCCGCCGGCACCCTCCTCACCACCCGCCTCCCCCGGGAGGCGCCGGCACCCTGAATCGGCTCCGGCTGCCGTACGGTGGCCGGAGCACTGGAGGAGAGTCCATGAACCCCGAGCGCTACCGTCTTCTCGAAGAGGCCCGGCGCAGTCTCCCAGACGGCTACAAGGTGGAGTTGTCCGGCGACATCATCGTCATGCAGGCGTCACCGTCGTCGGTCCACCAGCTGAACCTCGCGCTGGTCCAACGCCAGTTCGAGGCGCACTGCCCTCCCGGCTACTTCCCCACCGGGAACAGTGATCTCTCCTCACCCGAGGTCGGCTCCGTGCACAATCCCGACCTCACGTACCTGCCCGAGGACGTCATCGACCTGGCCGGCCACGACATCCCCGCCGAGCTGGCCCTGATCGCCGTCGAGATCGTCTCCCCGTCCAATCCCGAGAACGACTGGACGGGGAAGGTCCGCGACTACCCGCGCATGGGCTTCCCGCTCTATCTGATCGTGGACCCGCGGCAGCGGACGGCCACGCTGTTCTCCGAGCCGAACCACGACCGGTACCACACGAGGACCGAGCGGGAGTTCGGCGAGACGATCGGCGTTCCCGATCCGTTCGGCTTCGAACTGGACCTCGCGCGGCTCGTCCCGTACAAGGACTGATCGCCGAGCGCCTGACCGATGGGCTCAGGCGCTCGGCCAGAGGATCAGGTCGGGCAGGGCGTGCCGGCGCGGCCGGTCGCCGAGGTCGGCGAGTGCGGTGCGGATGGCCCGGAGGTGTCCGACGGTCAGTTCCAGGGGCGGCTCGTCGGGCTGGTGGGTCGTGCGGATGGGGTAGTCGACGCCGGGGGTGCGGGTCATCTCGATGTGGCAGCCGAGCAGATGCGTCACGGGGCGGCGTTCGGCGAAGTCGATCAGCCGGTCGACGGTGCGGGTGAAGGCCGGCCAGTCGTCGATGTAGAGGCGGCCCGGGTAGACGGTGTCGCCGGTGAGCAGCAGGCCCGTCCACGGGTCGTAGTAGGTGACGGCCGCCGGGTGGTGGCCCGGGGTGGCCAGGCATTCGAGCACCCGGCCGCCGCCGAGGTCCACCTGGGCGACGGCGTCCGGGTCCTGGTCGAAGCCGAAGTACGGCCAGGCCGTGGCCGGGTCGGCGCCGACCAGGGTCGTCGCGGGCCGGTCGGCGAACTGCCCGTCGCCCGCGACGTGGTCGCCGTGCGGGTGGGTGTGCAGGACGAGCAGCCCGTAGCCGTCGCGGGGGTTGTCGGCGAGCCACCGGTCGATGAGCCCGTCGACCACGGTGCGCAGCGGGAAGTACGCGGCGGAGGCGGTGGCCCCGGTGTCGATCAGGACGGCCCGCTCGCCCCCGAACAGCAGGAACAGGAACGGCGCCTCGTAGTTGACCGCCTTGTTCTGCCGCAGGATGACGGTGTGCTCGTCGTACGCGTGGACCTGGATGTCCGGGTCCGTGTTGTGCTTCGCGGACGGGGATCCGTGGATCCACCGCACGTCGAGCGGACGGGCGATCGGGGCACCGGCGGCCATGACGTCTCCCTGGGTGCGTCGTCTTGGCGGGCCGGGTACGGCGCACATCTCGTTCGGGGCGGTCACCGGCGCGCCGCCACCGGGACGCTAGCACGCCCCCGTCGCCGCGCGCCGGTCCGCCGGTCCGCCTGGTCCGCCGATTCGCCGGTCCGCCGGGAACCGTCAGGCACGCCCCAGCAGGTGCGCCAGCCCGTCCGCCAGCCCGCCGCGCCAACAGGCGTAGTCGTGGCCGCCGTTGAACTCGCGGTACGCGAGGTCGTAGCCGCGGGCGGTGAGGACGTCGCGCAGGTGGCGGTTCTGCGGGAGCAGCATCCACTCCTGGAGGCCGACCTCGACGTAGAACCGGGCCTCCCGCCGTTGCTCGCGGGCGAATTGGCGGGTCAGCCACTCACTGCCCTCGTCGAACTCCGTCTCGTCCGGCCACCAGAAGGAACCGGACTGGCAGAGCGCGCCGCCGAAGCGGTCGGGGCGCCGGAACGCGGCGAAGGCGGCGGTGAGGCCGCCCGCGCTCTGGCCGGCGATGACGGTGCCGGCCGGGTCGGTGGTGGTGCCGAACTCCGCTGCCGCCCAGGGGAGGAGGCGGTCGGCGAGGAGGTCGACGAAGGCCGGGTTGCAGCTGAGGTCGTCGGGGCGGCAGGGGCCCATGGTGTGGACGAGCAGGGCGACGGTGGGCGGGATGGCGCCGTCCGCCGCCAGGTTGTCGAGGGTGTCGCCGACCGACAGCACCTCGCCCCACATCTCGCCGTCCAGCAGCACGGCCACCGCGAACGGCCCGCCACCGGCGGACGCTCCGCCACCGGCGGGGAGGTGGACGTCCACCTGCCGCCCGGCCACCTCGGGGGCCCCCCGGGGCCCCCCCCGCCCGGGGCACCCCCCCCGGGGGGGGCCCGGCCCCCCGGGCGGCGGGGGGGGGGGCCGGGGGGGGG
>NZ_JBHWIJ010000036.1:12568-29215 GCF_042732255.1 Kitasatospora sp. NPDC059803
CCCGCGCCCGACCCCCCAGCGCGGCGTCGGTGGACGTCCAGCGGCCGCCGGGCCACCTCGTGGGACACCGTCCCCCGCCGGGGGAAGCCTTCGCGCCGCCGGGCGTACGGCTGGGCGGGGGCGTCGGGCAGGCTGAGCACGGACGACGGGTGGCGCCCGTCGCGGGCGGGCAGCCGGGGGGCGGCGTCGTGCGGGTCGGGGCGGGCGTGGTCGAGGACGCGCAGCCAGTCCGCCCGGGTGGTGCCGGGGGCGTCCCCCCGGAACGGGTACAGCTGGTAGGACGCCCGGTGGTCGGCGCGCAGCCGGTAGGTGATCGACCAACGGCCGTCGTCGCGGCGGGTCATCAGGTGCGGGGCGAGGTCGCCGGCGTGCCGGTCCTTGTCGGTGACGGTGTGCAGGAGCGCGAGCACGCCGTCGCACGACGCGTCCTCGTGCACGAAGGTGACCAGGCGGTAGGCGGGGTCGGCCGGATCGGGCTCGACGAGGGGAAGGGTTTCCATCTGCGGGACTCCTCGGGGAGGTTAGGCGGGGGTGCCCTTGCGGCCGAGCAGCACCCAGAGCAGGAAGGGGCCGCCGAGGACGGTGGTGACGATGCCGACGGGGATCTCCACCCCGCCGATCAGCACCCGCCCCACGGTGTCGGCGAGCACGACGAGGACGGCGCCGGTCAGTGCCGAGCCGAGGACCGGTACGCGCGCCGGCCCGGCCAGCCGCCCGGCGATCACGGGCGCGGCCAGCGCGACGAAGCCGACCGGCCCGCACACGCCGACGGCCAGTCCGGCCAGCGCGACGGCCAGCAGCAGACAGCCGAGCCGGACCCGGCCCGGGTCGACGCCCAGCGAGGCGGCCACGCTGTCGTCGAAGCGCAGCACCGCCAGCCGCCGGGCCGCCGCCAGCGCGAGCGGCACGAGCACGGCCAGCCCGATCAGGACCGGGGTGGCGACGGCGTAGTCCCGCCCGTTGAGGCTGCCGGAGGTCCAGACGTACAGCGAGCCGGCCGAGTTGAGCGAGCGGCGGGCGAGCGCGACCTGGATGACGGCCGAGGCGAGCGCGGACATCGCGAGGCCGACGACCAGCACCCGGTAGCCCTGCGCGCCGAGCCCGCCGGAGACCAGGGTGACGACCAGGACGGCGGCCAGCGCGCCGAGCGGGCCGGCCCACCAGGCGCCGAAGGTGCCGGAGACGGTGGCGGAGATCAGGACGGCGGCGGTGGCGCCGTCGTTGACGCCGAGCAGTTCGGGGGTGGCGAGGCGGTTGCGGGCGAGGGTCTGGGTGAGGCAGCCGGCCAGGCCGAGGGCGGCGCCGGCGGCGAGCCCGGCGACGATCCGGCCGAGCCGGAACTTCTGCACCAGCAGCACGTCCAGCCGGTCGCCGTAGCCGAACACGGCCTGGAGGGTGCGGCCGAGGCCGAGTTCGCTCTGCCCGGCGTGGGCGGACACGACGACGATGGCGAGCAGCGCCGCGGCCAGGGCGAGCGAGGCGAGCAGCGCCCGGCGGGGGAGCAGCAGCGACCAGGCGCCGCGCCGCAGCACCAGGTCGGGTTTGGGCGCGGGCGGCTCGGACCGCCGGACGGGGGAGGGCTCGGCCGGATCGGCCATGCCGAGCGCGGCGGTCCGGCGGGAGCGGACGATCGCGATCAGCGCGGGGGCGCCGACCAGGGAGACGATCACCGACACCGGCGCCTCGAACGGGCGGGCCACCACCCGGGCCAGCACATCGGCCCCGGTGAGCACGGCGGCGCCGAACAGCCCTGCGAGCACGGTGAGTTGCCCGACCCTGGGGCCGGCGACGGTCCGTGCCAGGAATCCGGCGAGCAGGCCGAGGAAGGAGATCGGGCCGGCCAGCGCGACGGCCGAGGCGGTCAGCAGGGTGACGGCGAAGGCGACCGCGGCCCGGGTGGCGCCGGGGCGGTGGCCGAGGCCGCGGGCGAGGTCGTCGCCGAGCGCGAGCGCGGTGAGCGGCCGGGTGGCGAGCAGGGCGAGCAGGAAGCCCACGCCGAGCACCGGGGCGAGCTGGCGCAGCGTCGTCCAGCCCTCCACCCCGGCCAGCGAGCCCAGCACCCACACCCGGTACCGGTCGTACGCCTCGGGCGAGTTGACGATCAGCACGCCGGTGAGCCCGCCGAAGGTGGCGCCGACCGCCGAGCCGCCGAGCACCAGCCGCATCGGCGACCCGCCCCGGGCGCCCGCGATGAGCAGCACCAGCGTGCTGGCGAGCACGGCGCCGCCGAAGGCGAAGGCCAGGTACCCGTACGAGGTCTGGATGCCGAGCACGGCGATGCCGAGCACGACCCCCAGGGAGGCGCCGGCGTTGACGCCGAGCAGTCCGGTCTCGGCGAGCGGGTTGCGGGTGACGGACTGCAGTTGCGCCCCGGCGACCCCGAGTGCGGCGCCGACCAGCAGGGCGGTGGCCGTGCGGGGCAGGCGCAGGTCGCCGACGACGAGGGCGAGCCGGCTGTCCGCGCGGGCGCCGTGGCGGTTCAGCAGGTAGTCCAGCACCCGCCCGGGGCCGACCTCCCCGGCGCCGACGGACAGTGAGAGCGCGGCGAGGGCGAGCAGGACCGCGACCGCGCCGAGGGCGATCGGCCAGGCGGCGCGGCGGCCGTCCCCGCGCGGTGGCGGCGGTGGCGGCGGGGCGTCCGGCTCGGTGCGGGACTCCCCGGGGGCGCCCACTTGCGACAATGTCATAAGGTAAGGCTAACCTAATGAGCGCATCGTCCTGTGGGCACCGCCACCGTGCCGGGTCACCCGGACGCCGCCCAACCCCCGTACCACCGCTGCCCGGAGGCACCCATGCCGTTCGCCCAGAGCCCGCTCCACCCCGTCCGCCGCCGCGCGGCCCGGGCGCTGGCCGTCACCGGGGCGGCCGCCCTCCTGCTCGCCGGGTGCGGCTCCTCCGGGTCCTCCTCCGGATCCTCGGGCTCCGCGGGCGGCTCCTCCGCCGCCGGCAGCCCGGCGGCGGACGCGGCCGGCGGCAAGCGCACCGTCAAGGACGCGACCGGCAAGGCCGTCGAGATCCCCGCCGCGCCCCAGCGGATCGTCACCCTCACCCAGGAGGACCTCGACGCGGTGCTCGCCCTCGGCGTCAAGCCCGTCGGCATCACCAACGGCCAGGGGCTCAACGAGCCGCCCGCCTACCTCAAGGACAAGGTCCAGGGCGTCCCGGTGGTCGGCAACCTGCTGCAGCCCGTCATGGACAAGGTCATCGCCGCCAAGCCCGACCTCATCCTGGCCGGCGACATGCAGGACGAGCAGATGCTCAAGCAGCTGCGCGAGATCACCCCCGCCACCCTCGTCACCATGGCACCCACCGACGACTGGAAGCTCGCCTTCCGCGGCATCGGAAACGCCGTCAACAAGCTCGACCAGAGCAACAAGGTGATCGCCGACTACGAGGCCAAGGCCGCCAAGGCCGGAGGCGACCTCGGCAAGAACAAGAGCGCGGCCGTCTCCATCGTCCGCTGGAACCCCACCGGGCCGAGCTGGATGGAGAAGAAGCAGTTCGCCAGTGGCGTCGCCCTCGACATGGGCCTCACCCGCCCGGCCGCGCAGGACAAGGACGGCAACGCGCACAGCCCGGCGCTCAGCCTGGAGAAGCTCGCCGAGATCGACGGCGACTGGCTGTTCCTGTCCACCCTCACCGACGACGGCAAGACCGCGCTCAAGGACGTCCAGTCCAAGCCCGCCTACCAGGAGCTGGGCGCGGTGAAGAACAAGCACGCCGTCACCGTGGACGGTTCGGTCTGGTCCACCCGCGGCGGGCCGCTCGCGGCCGACGTGGTCATCGGCGACATCGGCAAGGCGCTCGCCGCCTCCTGACCGGCCCGCGTTCGGGCCCCGTTCCGGGCCCGTGTCCGCGCTCGGGACCGGGCTCGGGCTCGGGCTCGTGTCCGCGCTCGGGCCCGTACCCGGCCGGGTCCGCGCCCGTGCCCGGCCGGCCCTCAGCCCCCTCCAACCGAAGGAACCCTCGATGGAGTTGACGATCCAGGGCCTCACCGCCGGTTACGGCCCCGGCCGCCCGGTGCTCGCCGGCGTCGACCTCACCGTCCCGGCCGGCCGGGTGGTGGCCGTCGTCGGCCCGAACGGCTGCGGCAAGTCCACCCTGCTGCGGGCCGTCGCCCGGCTGCACCGGCCGGACGGCGGGCGGGTGCTGGTCGGCGGCGAGGACGTCTGGCGGCTGCGGCCGCGCCAGGCCGCGCACCGGGTCGCGCTGCTCCCGCAGAGCCCGCAGGCCCCCGAGGCGGTCACCGTCGCCGGACTCGTCCGCTACGGCCGCCACCCGCACCAGGGGCTCTTCCGCCAGTGGTCGGCCGACGACGAGCGGCTCACCGCGCGGGCGCTGCGCGCCACCGGCGTCGAGGAACTCGCCGACCGCCGGCTGGACCGCCTCTCCGGCGGCCAGCGGCAGCGCTGCTGGCTCGCCATGGTGCTCGCCCAGGACGCGCCCGTCGTGCTGCTCGACGAACCCACCAGCGCGCTCGACCTCGGGCACGCCGTCGAAGTGCTGGAACTGGTCCGCGAGGTCGCCGCCGGCGGGCGGACGGTCGTCATGGTGCTGCACGACCTCGCGGCGGCGGCCCGTTACGCCGACCTGGTCGTCGCCCTGCGCGACGGCTCGGTGGTGGCCTGCGGCCCGCCCCGCGAGGTGGTCGACGCACCGCTGGTGCGCGCGCTGTACGACATCGACAGCGACGTGCTCGCCGCCCCCGGCGACGGCGCTCCGGTGATCGTCCCCCGTGCGGCGTCAGCGCGTTGACGATGCGTCAGGTGTGATCTGGCGGGCGGCGAGAGACGGGTGACGGGGCAGGCGGCGTGCCGCCCTGCCCCGTTCACTCGGTCGACGGGTTTGCGCCCCGGAAGCCGCGCAGCGGTCTCCCCGGCCGCCGCTTTGTCAGTGGGCCTCGCTACGTTCCTCGCATCGCTGACCGGCAGGTGGGAGGAGACGTCCGTGGCATGGGTGGAAACAGGCGCGGGAGGGTACCGCGTCGCGCTCGACGGGGAGGGCAAGGTGGTCTGCCGCAACGCGGCGGGCCGCGAGCTGAAGTCCCTGCCGTCGAAGCTCGGTGACGATCCGGTGGTCACCCAGCTCAGGCAGCTCACCGAGTGGCTGGCCGCGCACGAGCGGCGCTGCCAGGAGGACGTCGAGCGGTGGATGGTGCGCTCGCTGCCGGTGCCCGCCGCCGTGCTGACCGCGGTCTGGGCGGACGAGGCCTGGCAGGCCGTCCTGCGCGACCTGGTGGTCACCGGCCCGGACGGCGCCGTCGCCGGCTTCCTGCGCGGTGCGGACGCCGAGCGCGGGCTCGGCCTGGTGGACCTGGACGGCGACACCGTCCGGCTCACCGACGGCGAGATCCTGATACCCCACCCCGTGCTGCTCCCGGACCTCGACGACCTGCGCGAGTTCGCCGTCGAGCTCGGCGTCTCCCAGCGCGTGCCGCAGCTCTACCGGGAGGTCTGGCACCGGCCGGACGAACGGCCGGCCGGCACCGAGGTCACCACCTACGCCGGCGGCCGCTACCGGGAGCTGCGCGAACTGCTCGGGCGCTGCGCCCGGCTCGGCCACCGGGTGCGCGGCGGCTCCGCCGTCCAGCCCGTGGTGGAGGCGGGGCGCACCGTCGAGGCCCGCGTCTGGGTGGGCGACTACTACGAGTACGACGCCTGCGAGACGGGCGCGCTCAGCTGGGCGGGCCCGGACGGCCGGGTGCTGCCGCTCGCCGAGGTCGGCCCGATCGCCTGGTCCGAGGGCATGCGGATGGCCTCCGCACTGTACGCAGGCCGCACCATCGAAGGGGAGGACGCCGCATGACCGCCACCGGACTCGACCAGAGGGCCGTTCAGGACGCCGACCGGACGGCCGCCCAGGACACCGGGCCGCACGAGCGGCTGCTCGACGCGGGGGCCGTGCTCCCGCCCGGCACCCTGCCCGGCGTCGGCCGCCCCGACAGCGCCGCCGACGTGCTCACCGCCCGCGCCTACACCCACCCCGCGCTCGACGGGCGCCGGATCGTCCGGCTGGTCCCCGGCGCGCTCGGACCGGCCGAGGACCTCGCCGTCGACTTCCTCGGGCTCGTCCCCGACGGCACGCCCGCCGAGGTCGGCCAGGTCCGCCAGGAGGCGCTCGGCTTCCCCGCCTGGGCGCTGGTCCACGACCCGGCCAACGGGCACCACGCGCTCGCCCTGGTCAAGGAGATGGAACGGCTCTCCCGCCAGGCCCGGTCCAAGCCCGGCACCGCCAAGGACGGGTTCGAGGCGCTCGCCGCCCGCCTCGGCCGCGCCGTGCCGCACTTCCTGCCCACCTTCTGCGAGGAGGTCGGCCGGATCTTCCTCGCCCACGGCAACCAGACCTACGCCGCCGGCTACTTCGGCAAGGCCCGCGAGGCCGAGCGCACCTACCGCCTGACGGTCGACGAGGAGCGGCTGCGCGCCGTCTTCCTGGAGTTCGCCCTGGCCGGCGCGCTCACCGTCAAGTCCCTGCGTCAGTACGTCAAGGAGCTCGCCGGGCGGCTCGACGCGCTGACCGCCTGGCAGCGCTTCCGCCAGCTCTGCACCGAGCGCTCCGCCGCCGGCATGGCCCCCTACGCCGGGGTCGCCGAGGACGCCCGCGCACTGATCAAGGCCGCCGGGTTGGACCGCGCCGAGCACGAACAGGCGCTGCTCGCCGAACTGCTGGCCGGCCCGGGTGCCAACCGGGCGCCCGGGGCGTTCTGGAAGTCCTGGCACGGCCCCCTGACCGAACTCGGCCGGCGCGACCCGGTGGTCCGGGCCCGCCTGCTGGAGCTGATGCCCGACCCGGCCGGCACCGACGCCGCCGTGAACGACACCGCCTGGCTCGTCCTGCTCGCCGAGACCGGGGCCGAGCAGCTGCTCACCGGCCCGCGCGCCGAGGGCGCCGAGCCCGCCGCCGCGTGGCTGCAGCGCTGGTGCCACCACCTCGGGCGCGGCTGGCGCTCCCGGCCCAGCTGCGCCGCCACCGTCGCCCTGGCCGGCCGGATGGCCGAGCGGCTGCGGGCCGACGGCGTCCCGGTGGACCTGTACACCGGCGTCCACAGCAGCCAGACCCAACTCGACCTGCTGGACCGGCTGCTCGCCGACGGCGTGCCCGTCGCCGACCCGTCGGCCACCCTCAGGTTCGACCTCAAGGACTGGGTCGACCAGTGCGGCCCCGACAGCGCCGGCCTCGCGGCCGTCGCCGCCGACCCGCGGTTCCGGCCCGTCCTGCGCGCCGCGACCCCGCCCGCCTGGGAGACCGCCGTCAAGCGGCAGGTGCCCGCCCTGCCGCTGCTGCGCCGCCTGTTCGAGGAGTGGGCCGAACTCCGGACCGACGAGCTGACCGCCGCCCGCGGCCTGGCCGGCGCCGCCGACCTGGTGAGCTCGCTGAGCCCGTACCGCACCGCCGTGCGGGCCGTCGCCCCGGCCGCCGCCGAGCGGATCGCCGCCCTCGACGTCACCGCCCTGCTCGCCGGGGCGCTCGGCGCCGGCATCCTCGACGAACTCGGCTGGCCGGCCCTGGAAGAGGCCCTGGCCAAGCTCGCCGACCCGGCCGACCCGGCCAAGCCCGTGGACTCTGCGGACCTTGCCGGCCCCGACTCCGGCGCCCCGGAGCCCGAGCCGCAGGACACCCCCGGCCTCAACGGCGGGCGCCTCACCGGCCTGATCGTCGAGGACGCCTGGCCGCACCTGATCCTCGCCCGCCACGACCAAGCCGTCGTGGTCGGCCCGCAGGGCGTCCTGCTGGAGCACACCCTGCGCCTGCCCCCGGCGAAGGAGCGTTGGAACCAGCCCCGGCTGCGCTTCGTCGACGGCGAACTCCTCGTCGCCTGGTACCAGGACGGAAAGCAGCACGCCTACTGGTCCAGCCGGCCCGGCGAGGTCGTCGAACTCACCGGTGAGACCATCACCGGCTACCACTACGGCGACCGGGATCCCGAGCCCCCCTCCCTCCCGCTGCCCGGCGGCGGCCGCACCACCGGCGAACGCCCGCTGCACCCCGGCGACACCCGGATGCCCGCCGAACACCGCGTCCTCGGCGACGGCACCGGCCACTGGACAGTGCGCTACGGCCAGGACGGCGCCGTCCTGCGCGAACTCGACCCGCACACCGGCGCCCTCGGCCGCGCCGCCGAACCACCGGTGATCGCCGCCACCGCGGCCGCCGGCCGACTGACCCTCACGCGCGCCCGACTGCTGCCGCTCCAGCCCGGCCTGGAGCAGACGCCGCTCGGCACCGACGGCACCGTGCTCGGCAGCTGGGTCCGGGTCGACCTCGACCGTGCCGTCACCACCACCACCGCCGACGGGCAGGTCATCGTCCTGCCGATCACCGACGGCCACCCGGACCACGTCCCGGTCGGCCGCCTCACCCTCCCCGGCCAGGCGCAACCGGTCGTCACCGAGGCGCAGCGCGACGGCCTCGCCCTCACCCTGCCCGACCTGGCCGCCGAGACCGACCGCACCGTCGACCTGCGCCCCTGCCGCCCGGGGGACTTCGCCGCCGCCGGCACCGCGCTCGTCCCCCCGCTCGACCACTGGCACGCCCTGCGGCCCCGCGACGAGGCGGGCTCACGCGTCCTGCGCACGGTCGGCACCGAGCAGGCGGCCCGCCTGATCGACGCCGCCTGGCCGACCGACAGCCGGCCCGTGCCCGAGGACGAGCAGCGCTGGATCACCGCCCAGGGCATCCGACGCCCGCTGGCCCAGTCCGGTGGCGCCCGCCGCGCCCTGCCCGTTCAGGCGGTCGGCACCGTCCTGCCCGGCATCAGCCACCCGCTGCTGCTCGCCGGGGTCGCCGGGCTCGCCCGCACCGCCGCCGACCTGCTCGACCGGATCGCCCGGTTCGTCCCGCAGCCGGAGGCCGAGAAGCCGTCCAAGGCCGAGGCCGCCGAGTACCGGCCCGAGCACGGCCGCGACCACGAACTGCGCGAGGCCGTCACCACCCTCCTGCCCGACGTCGCCTGCTTCGGCCCCAACTGGGGCGACGGAGACCGGTGGCGGGTGCTCAACAACCTGCGCGCCGTCACCGCCGTCCTGGCCGACCCGCCGGCCGCCACCGGCGAGGGCTGGAGCACCCCGGCCACCGTCACCCTGCAACACGGCGACACCCACCACGGCTGGCTCCACCTGCTCGGCCGTCTCGACACCCTCGCCTACGCGGTGGCAGCCCCGCTCACCGAACCGGCCCACCGCTCCAGCCTCGTGCTGCTCCTCGGCGAACTGACCGCGGGAGTGCTCGCCGACCGCGGCGCCACCCTGCGCGAGATCGTCCTCGGCGAACCCGCCGACCGCGCCAACCGCCACCAGCCCGCCGTCCCCCGCGAGGGGCAGGTGCTGCGCCACGGCGACCGCACCGTCGTCATCCTCGGCCACCGCCGGCACCACGAGGGCACCGAGCAGTGGTACGCCGTCGACCACGACCCGAGCGGCGCGTTCGGGCCCGTCGCCCACTTCACCACCGTCAAGGAACGCGGCACCGAGGAGCGGGTCGGCGCCGCCTGGATCGCCGCGTTCCGGCAGGTGGCCGCGCTGCACGGAGGCGCCCCCTGGCAGCTCGACCGCGCCACCGCCTTCGGCGGGCTCACCGGGATCGGCGCCGCCCGCGCCGCCCTGCTGCTCAGCCCGCCGCCCGGGCTCTTCCAGTGGCACAGCGCCGTGCTGCCCGCCGACCGGCTCGCCGAGTACGGCCTCAAGTCCACCGAGGCCAAGGCCGCCCGGGACTGGCTGCGCGGCCGCGACCGGGCCGCCCTCGCCGACGTCTGGGGCGCCCTGCTGCCCGCCGACCCGAAGACCCTCTGGGCGGAGGGCCCCGACCTCGACGCCGGCGCCGCCGCCTGGATCCGGCACTTCGGCCGGCTCGTCACCCTCCCCGAGGCCGCCCAGGCCACCGTCAAGGGCGCGCAGATCGAACACATCGAGGCGGTGCTCAACCCCGCACAGACCCCCTGGCTGACCGGCACCACGGCCTTCCGGCTCAGCGACGGCGGCGGGTCCACCCCCCAGCTGCTCGCAGAGGACCAGAGCGCCGCACCCGCCTCCGGCGACCTCGGCCGCGCCGTCGACGCCCTGCGCTGGCTCGCCTACCACCTGCCCGCCGACAGCCCGCTGCGCCCGCTGCTGCCCGCGGCCGCCGCCGCGCTGCGAAGCCGCCTCGCCGACCCCGACCTGCTGCTCGACTTCCACCTCGTCCACACCACCAAGGGCGCCTCGATGTCGGCCGTCCTGCGCACCCACTTCGGCCTGCCGGCCGCGGGCGGAGCCGACCCGAACGGACTGGTCGACTGCGGCCCGGCCCTCGTCCTGACGCCCTACCACGACGAGTACGAGCGGGTCTGGCTGCGTCCGGCCGGGCTCACCGGCCCCGACGACCCGGTGCTCGAACTGCTCGGCGGGCTGGGGGCCAGCTACTGGCTGGAAATCGAGCGGGGCGCCATCGAGGCCGTCCTGCGCGGCGAAGTGGAGCGCCTGACAGCCGCCGCCACCGAGGCGGTGGTGGCCGCCGACGGCCAGGCCTGGCTACAGCACCCGCAGCTCACTGTCCCCGACCTGGTCGCCGAGGCGGCCCGGGCCCACGGCCTCGGCGAGGACGCCGCGGTGCTCTACCTCCAACTGCTGGCCCTGCCCGACCCCACCGACCGCAACGTCGCCCGCTGGACGGGCTGGAAGCCGGCCAGGCTCAAGCGCGCCCGCGTCGAACTCGCCGCCACCGACCTGGTGCTGGAGGCCAAGCGGGCCCGGGCCGGCCGCACCCTCTTCCTGCCCGGCGGCTGGCAGGAGGCCAAGGCCCCCGCCCTGCCCGCCGAGACGTGGAAGGCCGCCCTCTACGAACTGCCCACCCACCGCGTCCCGCTGCCCCACCTGCCCGTCCCGGAGCTGTTCGCCCGGGCCTGGCAGCGGACCCTCGACGGCGACGCCCCCGGCTACGAAGAGCTCCAGACCAGCAAGCGCAGGAAGGCCCGCCGATGAGCACCACGCCGACGAACAGCACACCGACGGGCAACACACCGGCGAGTGCCGACACCGCCCCCGCGAGCCGGCAGATCATCCCGCCCGAGGAGAAGCACGCCGCCGAACTGGAGTTCCTGGCCGCGTACGACAGCGGCCCGCGCCCGCCCGGCTGGCGGCTCACCCCGCGCGCCGTCGTCACCTTCGTCATGGGCAGCGACGGCGAGAAGCTCAAGGCCGGCCGCCGCGGCCTCGCCATCGAGCAGAAGTTCGTCGGCGAGCGCGCCCTCGTCGAACGCTGCGTCGTCACCCTCGCCGGGGAGCGCGGCCTGCTGCTCGTTGGCGAGCCCGGCACCGCCAAGTCCATGCTCTCCGAACTGCTCGCCGCCGCCGTCTGCGGCACCAGCGCGCTCACCGTCCAGGGCACCGCCGGTACCACCGAGGACCAGCTCAAGTACGGCTGGAACTACGCCCTCCTGCTCGCCAAGGGGCCCAGCCGGGATGCCCTGGTGCCCTCCCCGGTGCTCACCGCGATGACCACCGGGGCGGTGGCCCGCGTCGAGGAGGTGACCCGCTGCCTGCCCGAGGTGCAGGACGCGCTGGTCTCCCTGCTCTCCGAACGGCGGCTCTCCGTACCCGAGTTGGCCGGCACCCCGGACGGACAGCTGCACGCCGCCGCCGGCTTCACCCTGATCGCCACCGCCAACCTGAGGGACAAGGGCGTCAGCGAGATGTCCGCGGCGCTCAAGCGGCGGTTCAACTTCGAGACGGTCGGCCCGATCGCCAGCCTCGCCGCCGAGGTCGAACTCGTCCGCCGGCAGTCGACCGTCGCCGTCGCCCGCGCCGGAGCCCCCTACGCGGTGGACGACGCCGTCCTGGAGGCCCTCGTCACCGCCTTCCGTGACCTGCGCACCGGCCGTTCCACCGAAGGCTGGGACGTCGAGCGCCCGTCCACCGTGATGAGCACGGCAGAGGCCGTCTCGGTCGCCACCGCGCTCGGGGTCACCGCCGCCTACCTGCCCGACGGCGGCGACCTGCTCGGCCGCCTTCCCGGCCAACTCATCGGTGTCGTCCGCAAGGACGACCCGGCCGACGCGGCACGGCTGCTCGGCTACTGGGACGGGCCGGTCCGCCGGCGCGCCGAACAGGGCGCCGGCACCTGGCGCACCCTGTGGGACCTCCGCTCGGCCCTGGAGGCATGAGGCGATGACCAGCACGGTGACGCCCGCCCCGGCCGGCCCCGATCACCAGGCCGGCCGCGACCACCAGGACGGCCCCGTCCGTCCGCTCCGCCCCGGCCACCTGGACGGCCTAGACGACCCGCGCCCGGCCGTCCGGGCCGAGGCCGAGCGGCTGGCCGCCTCCGGCACCGGCCGGCCCGGGCCCTACCTGATCGGCGTGCGGCACCACGCGCCGTCGCTCAGCGCGGTCCTCCCCGCGCTGCTCGACGCCGTCAAGCCCGAGGTGGTGCTGGTCGAACTCCCCACCGAGTTCCAGCCCTGGCTCGGCTGGCTGGCGGACGAGGACACCCAGGCCCCCGTCGCACTCGCGGCCGCCCCGGCCTGCCGCGAGTGAGGCCGTGGCCCCGCCGCCGACTCCGGCCCCGGCCGGCTCGCCTTCTACCCGTTCGCCGACTTCTCCCCGGAGCTGGTCGCCCTGCGCTGGGCCCGGCGCAACGGCGTCGAGACACTCGCCTGCGACCTCCCGCTCGCCCACCGCACCACGCCCCACGAGGAACAACAGCCCGCCCCCGGTGCCCCCGGCGCCCCCGGTGTCGCCGACGCGCTGCGCCACCGCCTCACCGGGCGCGATTCCGACGACGACCTGTGGGACCGCCTCGTCGAGACCGCAGCCCCCGGCTCCACCCCCGACGCCGTCCGGCGCGCCGCCCTGCTGGTCGGCTGGGCGCTGCGCCGCGACGCCGAGACCGGCCCCGGCGTCGACCCGTACGACCTACGGCGCGAAGCCTGGATGCGTGCCCGGATCCGGGCCGCGGCGGCCGGCGGGCGCCGGGTCGCCGCCGTCGTCGGCGCCTTCCACGCGCCCGCCCTGCTCGACGGGCCCGCCGCCACCGAGGAACCGCCGCACCCGGACCACCTCGGGCACGCCCTCTCCCTGATCCCCTACACCTACCCGCTGCTCGACGCCCGGTCCGGCTATCCGGCGGGCATCCGCGATCCCGAGTGGCAGCACACCGTCCTCGACGCCGGCGGCGACCCCGACCGCCTCACCCGGGCCCTCACCACCACCGCCGTCCGGATCTGCGAAGCACTGCGCAGCCAGGACCACCCCTCCGGCCCGGCCGACGCCCGCGAGATCGTCCGCCTCGCCGGAGACCTCGCCCGCCTGCGCGGCCACGCCGCCCCCGGCCGCGGCGAACTCGTCGAAGCCGTCCAGACCGTCCTCGCCCAAGGCGAACCCCTCGGCCGCGGCCGGGCCGTCGCCCGCGCCCTCGAACGCGTCCTGGTCGGCACCCGAACCGGCCGCGCCACCCCCGCGGCCCCGCGCAGCGGGCTCGCCCCCGCCGTCGAAGCCCTCCTCGCCGACCTCGGCCTCCCCGGCCCCGCCGACCCCGAGCCCCGCGAACTCCGCCTCGATCCGCTGCGCACCCCCCTCGACCGCCGCCGCGAGATCCTCCTCCACCGCCTCACCGCCTGCGGGGTCCCCTACGCCGACCCCGTCACCACCACCGGCGCGGGCGGCACCGAAGCCATCGGCACGCGCTGGCGCCTCCACTGGACCCCGGCCACTGCCGCCATGCTCACCGTCGCGGGCGCCCGAGGCGTCACCCCCCGGCCGGCCCCCCCGCGCCCCCCGCGCGGGGGGGCCGCCCCGACCCCCCCCGCGCTCAAAAACACAAAAACACCCCCACCCCCCCCCCCCCCACCCTCGGACACAAACCAAACCCCCCCCCCCCCCCCCCCCCCACTCCCTAAATTCCCCCGGGGGGGGCGCCCCGGGCCCCCCCCCCCCCCCCCCCCCCCCCCGCCCCCCCCCCCCCACGCCTCCGCCGCGAACAGCAGGCCGACGGCCCCACTGCCCGCGAGGTCCTCCAAGGCCTCACCGACGCGGCCGCCTGCGGCCTCCCGGCCCTCGCCGACACCCGCCTCACCCAACTCGCCACCGTCCTCCCGTCCTCCGGCACCCTCCCCGAACTCCTCGACGCCCTGGCCCTCCTCGACCGCCTCGCCGCCGGCCACCTCCCGGGCTACCTCCCACCCGACACCCCCGGCGCCCCCGGGGCTCTCGCGTCGTCGCCCGAGCTGGGCGCCGCCCCCGGCCGGCAGGAGCCGGCGTACCTCGCCGCGTTCCCCGACGGCTCCCCGCCGTTGCCCGGTGCGGGCGGGGCGTCGGCCGGGCCGGCGGGGCGGTTGGGGGCGGTGGGCGAGGTGTTGACCGTGGCGGCCGTGCGGCAGTTGGAGGGGTTGGGCGGGTCGGACGATCCGGCGGATGCGCGGGCGCTGGTGGAGCTGGCGCGGCGGGCGGATCTGGACGGCGGGTTGCGGCTGGGGCACGTGCTGGCCGAACTCGCGGACCGGGGGAGTCCGTTGGTGCGAGGCGCAGCCGGAGCGGTGCGGGTGCTGCTGGGGCGGGAGCGGGCGGAGGCGCTGGGCGGGCGGGCGGCTTCGTGGGTGGACGGGGCGACCGGCCCGGAGGCCCGGCACGCGCTCGGGCGGGGGCTGGTCGGCCTGCTGACGGCAGCGGAGGGCCTGTTCGCCACCGCGCCGGAGGCGCTGGAGCCCGTGCTGGAGCGGATCACCTCGCTGCCCGACGCCGCCTTCCTGGACCGGCTGCCGGCGTTGCGCGGGGGCTTCGACACGCTCAGCCCGGCCGCCCGGGACCGGTTGCTGCTCCTGGTCGAGGAACGCCTGGGCACCCGGCTCGCGGGCCTGCCCGAGGAGGTCCCGCCGGCGGTGGTGGCCGGCTGGGTCCGCGCGGATCTGGCCGCCCGCGCGGCGCTGGCCCGGCGCGGCCTGCTGCCGGAGCCCGGGGGCGATCCGGCGTCCGAGCCACCGCACCGCGTCGAGCCGCTCCCTTCCGCATCCGTCGCCACGCGGCACGCCCTCGCCCCGGCCGAGCGCTGGCGGCTGCTCCTCGGCCGCCCCGGCAGCGGTGGCCTGAGCGGGCGGTGCGCCCGACTCGCCACCGCCCTGGACGAGTTGTACGGCAGCGGGCGAGGCGAGGGCTCCGGCCCGGGCCTGGACGGGCGGTCCGGGCGGGGCGGCCGCGAGGCGCCCTTCCCGGGGGTGCGGGAGTGGGCCGAGGAACTGTCGGCGCTGTTCGGGCCGGGCGTCCGGGAGGAGGTGCTGGCGGCCGCCGTGGCGCAGGGCCGGACGGACGTCCTGGAGGCGATCGAGCCGGGTGCCGTCCGCCCGTCGGTCGACTTGCTGCGCACGGTGTTGGAGCATGCGGGCGGCCTGCCGGAGGCGAGGGTGGCGCGGCTGCGTCCGCTGGTGCGGCGTCTGGTGGACGAGTTGACGCGCGCGTTGGCGACCAGGCTGCGTCCGGCGCTGACCGGGATCAGCGTGCCGCGGCCGACGCGTCGGCCGGGTGGCGGACTGGACCTGGACCGGACCATTCGCGCCAATCTCGCCACGGCCCGCCCGTCGGGGGACGGCGGCACACTCATCGTGCCCGAGCGTCCGGTGTTCCGGACCAGGGCCCGGCAGGCGGCCGACTGGCGGCTGATCCTGGTCGTGGACGTCTCCGGGTCGATGGAGGCCTCGACGGTCTGGGCGGCGCTGACGGCGTCGATCCTGGCCGGGGTGCCTTCGCTGAGCACCCACTTCGTGGCGTTCTCCACCGAGATCGTCGACCTGACCGAGCGGGTGGAGGATCCGCTGAGTGTGCTGCTGGAGGTGCGGATCGGTGGTGGCACCAGCATCGCGGGCGGGCTGCGGTATGCGCGGAAGCTGGTGACGGTGCCGTCCCGGACGCTGGTCGTGGTGGTCAGCGACTTCGAGGAGGGCGGCCCGGTGGGCGGGCTGCTGGCCCAGACCCGGGCACTGGTGGATTCCGGTGTGCACCTGCTCGGCTGCGCCGCGCTGGACGACACGGGGACGGCCCGCTATTCGAAGGCGGTCGCGGGCCAGTTGGTCGCGGCCGGTATGCCCGTGGCGGCGTTGAGTCCGCTGGAACTGGCCCGCTGGGTGGGGGAGAAGGTGCGATGAGCGTGGCGGAGCGGACGAGCGGCTGGCCGGCGGTCCGGCCGGAGGTGGTCGCGGAGGTGGTGGCCGGGTTGAGCGCCCGGTTGCAGAAGCGGCTGGACGGCGCGGCGGCGAAGCTGGCGGAGCGGCCGGTGACCCGTTGCGGTGACGAGTGGCGGGTGGAGGTGGACGAGGAGACGGCGCTCGTGCTGCACGCCCCGGGCGCGGTGGTCGCGGATGCGGCCGGCGTCCGCTGCGGTTGCCTGCTGGCCCCGGCCTGCGTGCACCGGGCCGCTGCGGTCATGCTCTGCCCGTTGGCCGAGCTGGCGGAGGAGCCCGGGGAGCCCGAGGAGGTCACGCCGACCGAGGCGGCCCCAGCGCCCTCGGAGGAGCCGCAGGAGCGACGGGAGCCACGGGAGTCACGGGAGTCACGGGAGTCACGGGAGTCACAGAAGTCACAGGAGGCGCAGTCCGAGGCCGGGCCCACCCCCGGGGGGGTGGGGGGGGGGCCCCCCCCCCCACCCGGCGGGGGGGGGGCGGGGGGGCCCCGGCGGTGTCGGGCGGGG
>NZ_JBHWIJ010000036.1:29225-32243 GCF_042732255.1 Kitasatospora sp. NPDC059803
TGTGTGCCTCTCCCAAACCCACCACGCGGGGGGGCCGGCGGGCGGGGCGCGCGGCCGGGGGGGGGGGGGCGGGCCCCCCCCCCCCCCCCCCCCCGGGCCGGGTGCGCCGTGCTGGCCGCCGGAGTGAGCGGCGCGGGGGCGGTCGCGCAGGCCGAGTTGCTGCGGGCGGCCCACCGGGCGCGGCTGGCGGGGTTGTACCGCCCGGCCGCGGCGGCGGTCGCGGTGGTGACGAGGCTGCGCGCGGCCCGGTCCGGGGCGCCGGACCACCGGCTGGCGGACCTGGTGGCCGGTCTGCGCGAGCTGCTGGACCTCACCACCGCCCTGAGCACCGGCTCCGGCCCGGTCGCCGAGCTGCGCGGCACCGCCCGCCAGGCGTACGGCGAGGAGGGCGGCTTGCGGCTGTACGGGCTGTTCACCGAGCCGGTGCTGACGGCCACGCATGCGGGGGTGGTGAGTTGGGCGGTGGACGCCGGGGGCCGGCTCAGCACGGTGGCCGAGGTGATGCCGCACGGTGACGCGGCGGCCGCCGCCCCGCAGGCGGTCGGGGCGGGCAACCGGACGGTCCGGCTGGGGGAGGCCCCGCTCAGCCACCGGGAGTTCAGCCGTGCCGGGCTGGCCGTCCAGGGCGCCACCCGGTCCGCCGCCGGGCGGCTGGGCGCGGGTGCTTCCGTCCGGGCGGTCCGGGCGGCGGGCGTGGCGTGGACGGCGGAGCCGGTGGCCGCGCTCTGGGCCGAACCGGCGGCCGCCCAGGTGGCGCGGGCGCTCGCGGCGGAGTCGCTGCCGTACGAGGGCCGCCCGGCCGGGAGTGACCTGCTGTTCCTGGACGTGACTCTGCTGGGCCCGGCTCCGGCCGGCCCGGGCGGGGCGCCGAGGCTGCTGGCGCGCTGCGAGGGCGGTGCCGACGGTGCCGATGGTGCCGACGGCGGCTTGGTGGTCGGTCTGTGCACGGGGCACGAGCACCCGGGCCTGGCCTTCCGGGCGAACCTCGCACTGCTCGCCACCACGCCCGGCCTGCGGCTGCGGGTGATCGGCCGTCTGGAGCGATCGGACCGTCCGGAGCTTCGCCTGCTCGCGATCGGCACACCCCCGGAGCCCTCGACGGCCCCCGAGGCCCCCGGCCTTCCCTCGCTCGCCGTCCCCGCGGACCGGGCCGACCGGGTCAATCTCGGCCTCGAACGCCTCCAGACCGCCGACCTGCGGACCACCGACCTCCAGACCGCCACCGCCACCGATGCCGTGCCCGGCTTCCCGGTCGGTCTCCCGAGCGAGGCCCCGTACGGGCCGCCCGTCCACGTGCTCGGCCGCCGGGTCGAGCAGGCGGTCACCACCGGGCGCCATGCCCTGGCCCCGAGCGCGGCCACGGCGGCCGCCGACGGGAGCCTGCTGCGCGCCGCCGGGCTGGTGACGGCCGCCGAGCTCCTGGACGCACTGCGGGCCGCCGCGGACGACCGGCGCCGCGACGTGTTCGGCCGGGTCGTCCCGGACGACCATGACGCCTTCGCCGGGTCCTGGCTGGCGGCCGCCTGCTACACGGAGGAACTGGCCGCCGCGCTCTGCGCCGCCGCCTGGGCCGGGGAGCCCGCCATGGACCGGCATCGAGGGGAGGTATAAGGAAAACTATTTGCATAGACAGCTAATCCGCGTCGGCTGGCATACTTGTCCCAGGGAAGACGTCACGAGACGTGCAGGGAAGTGGAAGGGAAGGCGAGCGATGGGTATCCGCGACGACGCGGCCGAGGTCCGGGCCCGTGGCTGGCGGACTCTCGCCGCGCTGCACGGGCTGATCGACGCGGCGCTGGAGAAGGCGCTGCAGGCGGAGCACCGGCTCTCGGTGGTCGAGTACACGGTGCTGGACGCCCTGTCGCGGCAGGACGGGTGGCACATGCGGATGCAGCAGCTGGCCCGCGCCGCGGCGCTGAGCAGCAGCGCGACGACCCGCCTGGTGACCAGGCTGGAGGACCGCGGGCTGCTCAGCCGCTACCTCTGCGCCGACGACCGGCGCGGGATCTACACCGAGCTGACGCCGGAGGGCCGCACCCTGCTGACGGCCGCCCGCCCGGTGCACGACGCCACCCTGGAGGCGACCCTGGCGCAGGCCGCCGAGGTGCCGGAGCTGGCGCCGCTGGTCCACGCGCTCTCCGGACTCGACGACCCGGCCGGGCTCACCGGCCGCCCCCCGACCAACGCCTGAACCCCGGCCAACGCCTGAACCCCGACCCCGACCCCGGCCCCGACCTCGACATCAAGTCCGGCGCCGGCCCCGGTGACCCCGCGCGGCCCGCACGGCCCGGACGCTCAACGCCGCCCGGCGGACAGGGCGTTGCGGTGCACCTGGTCGAGCAGGGCGAGCAGCAGCTCCTTGCTGGACGCCCGCTCCCGCACGTCGCAGAGCACGATCGGGACCTCGGGGCCGAGGTCGAGGGCGCGCCGGACGTCCTCGGGGCTGGCGTCGCGGCGGCCGTGGAAGCAGTTGACGCCGATCGCGAACGGGATGCCGCGCTGCTCGAAGAAGTCCACGGCGGCGAAGCTGGATTCGAGCCGCCGGGTGTCGGCGAGGACGATCGCCCCGAGGGCGCCGAGCGCGAGGTCGTCCCACATGAACCAGAACCGGAACTGGCCGGGTGTGCCGAACAGGTAGAGCACCAGGTCCTCGCGGACGGTGATCCGCCCGAAGTCCATCGCCACGGTGGTGGTGGACTTGCCCTGGACGCCGTCGAGGCTGTCGACCCCGATGCTGGCGCGGGTCATCCGCTCCTCGGTCTGCAGCGGTTCGATCTCGCTGACCGAGCCGACCATGGTGGTCTTGCCGACGCCGAAGCCGCCGGCGACGAGGATCTTGACCGCGCCCGGCACCAGGCTCTGGGTCGTCAATTCGGGTCTCCTGGAGTGGGACTGAGAGGTGCGGGGCGGTCGGGGGGGGGGGGGGGGGGGCGCCGGGCCCCCCCCCCCCCCCCCCGGGCCCGCGCGGTTTGCGGCGCCCCCGCGGGCGGGGGCCGGGCGCGGGGGGGGGGGGGGACG
>NZ_JBHWIJ010000036.1:32253-38625 GCF_042732255.1 Kitasatospora sp. NPDC059803
TCTATCGCGTGCTCGCGCGCGGTGGCGCGGGGGGGGGGGGGGGGGGGGGCGCCCGGGGAGCCCCCCGGGCCCACGCCCTCGATCACGGCCTGGATCAGCGAGATGTCCGGCGCCTCGGCGAGCTGGACCGGGGCGCGGGTGAGGATCAGCCGGGCCTCGGCGAGGTCGTCGAGCAGCACCTTGACGACGCTGACGGGCAGGTCGAGGGTGGCCGCGATCTCGGCCACGGCCAGCGGGCGTTCGCGGCACAGGTCGAGGATCGCGGCCGGTTCGGGCGTGAGCCGGCTGGTGTCGGTGCGCGGGTCGGAGGTGACCACCAGGGTGATCAGCGCGAATCCGTCACGGACCGGGCCGGTGCGCCCGTTGGTGATCGCGTAGGGGCGGACCAGATGGCCTGCGTCCTTGTCGTAGAACCAGGCCTCCTCGGCGTCGGCGGTCACGCACCGCCACCCGCGCCGGCCTGGCCTGCGTCGCTGCGCGGTGCCGCGGTGAGGTACTGGCCGACCTGCTTGACCAGCATGTTGATCTCGTAGGCCATCAGCCCGGCGTCCACCTGCTCGCTGGTGAGGACGGCGAGCCGGGCGCCCTGCCCGGCGGTGGTGACGAACAGGAACAGCTGGTCCATCTCGACCACGGTCTGCCGGACCCGGCCGCCGTTGAAGCGGTGGCCGGCGCCGCGGGCGAGGCTCTGCAGACCGGAGGCGACGGCGGAGAGGTGTTCGGCGTCGGCCCGGTCGAGGCCCTGGGACATGCCGACCAGCAGGCCGTCCTCGGAGAGGACGATGGCGTGCCGGGTCTCGGGTACCCGCGCCACCAGCTGGTCCAGCAGCCAGTTGAGGTCGCGCGGGGTGTCGGTGTGCTGCGTCATCACTGCTGTTCCTTGGCTTCCTGAACGGCGGAGGCCTCCCAGGCGGCGGAAGGTGCGGCCGGGAGGTGGGGCGCGGCGGGCGCCTGGGGGGCGGTGGGGGTGGTCGGCGCGTCGGGGTCGGCCGCGCGGGCGGTCCGGGTGCCGCGCTGGATGGCGGCCATGGTGGTGCGGGAGCGCTGTGGCGACGGGTCGTCGGCCCTGGCGGCCCAGGTTCCTCCGGTGGCCCCGGTTTGTCCGGTGGCCCCGGCGGCTCCGTGCCAGGGCCCGGCCTGGGGCGGCGGGCCGACCACGGGGGGCAGCATGGCGCCGGGAGCGTGGGCCTCGCGGAGCTGCTCGGCGAGGCTGGCGTTGCGGACCCGCTGCGGCAGGACCCGCGGGGTGCGCAGTTCGCCGTTTGGGCCGTGGTCCGAGTGCTCCTCCTGGGCGCGTCCGTGGGCGGGCGCAGGAGGCTCGGCGGTGGCACCGTCGAAGGGCCCGGTCGTGGGCCCGGCCGTGGTTCCGGCCGGCACGTCCGCAGCACGGCCGTCGGCCGGCGGCCCACCGGGCGGGATGTCGGACGGGACCTCGTACGGGCGCGGGAAGACGGGCCGGGGGACGACCACGGCCCCGGGCAGACCGGGTATCTCGGCGCCGACCGGCAGACCGCCGTTGGCCGGGCCGGGGGCGGCTCCCTCGGCCGGGCCGCCGTCCAGGGGGTACTGGGCGAGCAGTTCGCCGATGATCACACCGCTGCCACCCGCACCGGGAACACCAGGTCCCCCGGGAACACCAGGCACCACCAGGCCACTGGCCACACCACCAGCCCCGGGCCCGCCGGGCGCACCCGGCTCGGCCCCGGGCGCCGGAGCGCCCGGCCCGGTGCCGATCAGCCCGCCGAGCACTCCGGCGAGCGCGCCGGTCAGCCCCCCGTCCAGCCCGCCGTCCAGACCGCCGGGGTCGTTGCCGCCCGCCGCCCGCACGGGCTCGGGGACAGGGGTCCGGGTGACCCGCGCGCCGGACGGCAGTCCGGCCATGGCGGCCGGCTGGTCGGCCTGCTCCAGCAGCACCGACGGCACCAGCACCACGGCCCGGGTGCCGCCGTAGGGCGAGGGCCGCAGGGTGACCTGGATGTCGTGCCGGGCGGCCAGCCGTGCGACGACGAACAGGCCGAGGCGCAGGTCGTCGCCGAGGGCGGAGACGTCCAGCTCGGGCGGGTTGGCCAGGTAGTCGTTGAGCCGCTCGTACTCGTCCTCGCCCATGCCGAGGCCGCGGTCCTCGACCTCGACCGCCAGGCCCTTGGGGACTTCCTGCGCGGAGACCTGCACCTGGGTGTACGGCGGGGAGAAGGTGGTGCCGTTCTCGATGAGTTCGGCGATCAGGTGGATGACGTCGGCGACGGCCTGTCCGCTGAGTGAGGCGCGCGGCACGCCCTGGACGACGACGCGGGCGTAGTTCTCGGTCTCGGAGACGGCGCTGCGCAGCACGTTGACCATGGGCACGGCGTTGCGCCAGCGCCGGGCGGGCAGGGCGCCGCCGAGGATGACGAGGTTCTCGGCGTTGCGCCGCATCCGGGTGGCGAGGTGGTCGACCGCGAACAGTTCGCGCAGCAGCTCGGGTTCCTCGTGCTCGCGCTCCAGGGCATCGAGCATGCTGATCTGTCGGTGGATCAGGATCTGGGTGCGGCGGGCGATGTTGAGGAAGACCTTCTTCGTCCCCTCGCGGCCCTGGGCCTGGTGGATGATGGCGGCGACGGCGGCCTGGCGGACGGCGGCGAGGCCGTCGGAGGTCTGCTGGACCTCGTCGCCGGTCCGGCGGGACGGTGACCAGGCGGGCGGTGTGGGTACGGGCTCCCCGGCGCGCAGCCGTCCGACGACCTCGGGGATCTCGTCCTGGGCGAGCGCGAGGGTGTCGGTGCGCAGTGCGCCGAGGCGGGCGGACAGGGCCCGCGCGGTCCGGATGCCGTGGGCCAGGCTGATCAGCAGGACCAGGGCGACAGCGGCGCTTCCGGCGATCAGGGCGGTGCGGTGTTCGGTGCCGCGCAGCAGGTAGGCGGCGTAGCCCCAGGCGGCGGCGAGGCCCAGGCTGGGGACCAGTACGAGGGCGAGGAGCGAGCTGCGGAGCGAGCCGGACCGGCCGGCGCGGTGGGCCGTGCGGGGGGCCGATATGCCTGGCATCTGATTCCTTGTTGCAGGGCCGAGTCGCTGGGCCGAACGGCGGGCCGGCCTGTACGCGGTCCGGCCGGGGCTTCAGGGCGCCGCGGCCGGGGTGGCCGGACGGGGTGACGCGGTGTCATCGTCCGGGCGGGGGTGCAGCACGGCCGCCGACGGCAGGAACGCTATCAGTCCCAGGTGCCCTCATCGCAACATCAACTGACGATCTGTGGACGGGTGGTGACGATGGTGGAGGAGCCCGGGGGGAATGTCCGCCGGCGGAAAGCCGCAGCTCACGTCGGTCGCGGGTGGCGCGTGGATGGCGTGCGGACGGCGCGTGGACGGCTCTCCGGGGGCCGGGAGAACCTCCCGGAGAGTCGTCAGGAACAGGTCAAGTCGCCGCCGTGCCGAACGTTCGCCCTCTCGGTTCGGGTGCCCGGCTCCGAGGGTGCCCGGCTCCAAGGGCGTCCGGCCCCGAGGGCGCGCAGTACCGATTCAGCCCGCCAGCGGTATCGGTACCACCTGCCCGCCCCCGATGGCCTGCAGCTCCACCGCGGCCTCCCGCTGGGACAGTTCGCTCCACGCCCAGCTCGCCAGGTCGGACAGCTCCGCCGACCACTGCTTGCCGTAGGTGCCGGAGGCGACCTGCCCGAGCCGCAGCCGCTGGACGTCCGAGGTCCCGGCCGGCGGGTAGACGTGGGTGGCGTCGCGCAGGTAGCGCTCGATGCGGAACTCGGCTTGCAGGCCCCGGGCGGCGTGGATCTCCATGGCGTTGCGCGCGGAGTCCAGCGCGTACTCGGTGTTGATGAGTTTGGCGTTCATCAGCTCGGCGTCGCAGGCCTTGCCGTGGTCGAGCAGGTGGGAGGCGTGGTAGGCGGCCAACTTGGCCGTCATCAGCCTGGACTGCATCTCGCCGAGCTTCAGCGCGATGTTGGGCAGTTGGTTGATCGGCTTGCCGTAGAGCACCCGCTCCTCGGCGAAGCGAGCGGTGTCCTGGACGATCGCGGTGTGGATCCCGAGCGCGACGGCGGCGAGGTTGAGCCGGCCGTAGAGGGTGGAGGAGGAGTAGGCGACGTCCAGGCCCTGGCCCTCCAGGCCCAGCCGGTTGCCGACGGGGATGCGGCAGTCCTCGAAGACGATCTCGCCGAAGCTGAAGCCGTGCAGGCCGCTCTGCGAGCCGAGTTCGCCGACGCGGAAGCCGGGGCGCTCGCTCTCGACCAGGAACGCGGACAGGCCCCTGCTGCCCTCGCCGGTGCGGAAGACCACGCCGTGCACGTCGCCGATGTGGGAGTTGCCGACGAACCACTTGCGGCCGTTGAGCACGTACTGGTCGCCCTCGCGGCGGGCGGTGCCGGACATGCCGAGCACGTGGCCGCCGCACTCCGGTTCCGTGACGGCGATGGTCGGCAGCGACTCGCCGGAGGCGAACCTCGGCAGCCACTTGCGCCGTTGGGCGTCCGAGCCGAAGTGGATGACCTTGGCGACTCCGAGCTGTGAGGCCTGCGCCATCGCACCCATGGCGCCGCTGATCCGGGCGAGTTCCTCCACGATGATGGTCTTGGCGAGGTGCCCCAGTCCCAGTCCGCCGAATTCGCGCGGAATGGTCACCCCGATCCAGCCCCGCCGGGCGATCTCCCGCGACAGTTCGAACTCGACGGTCCGTTCGGCCTCCATTCGGGCCACGTGCGGGCGTACCTCCTTCTCCGCGAACTCCCGGACCTCCGCTCGGAGACTCTCGTGGCGCTCGTCGGTGAAGTAGTCCATCGCCATGCTGGGGTCCTCTCTTGTCAGTGGATGTGCCGTGCCTCCGTCCGTGCTGTCGAAGTCGCTCCAGCCGCTCCCCGGGAATGAGTGGGGGTTCGAGGTGGTGGCGGCCGACTGCCCCTTTGCAATCGGTGCATGCGGAACTCGGGGCGTCCTCCCCGGGGTTGGGAATGCCGCCCGTGTCTTCGGCAGGGCTCATTGTCGTATGGGCCTCCTGTGCTGACCCAGAGTCGATCTTGGATTGGCGGAAATCGGCCCGTCCTTACGCTGAGGAGTTTTGCCATGGCTCTGAGTGGGAAGTGATCCTGCCCCGCCATGGCAACCTGCTGAGCGGCCGCTCACATGCGGCTTTGACTGTCCATCAGCAACGGTGATGAGCCGGACCGGGAGCACCGAACCGCCCGGATGTCTGATTACATGTGCGCCATGACTGATGTGATGAGCACTCAAGGCCAGTTCCCGGGTGCCGCCGGGGAGTCCGAGCGGACCCGCAGGCTGCGCAGCCTTGGTCTCAACGAACCGTCCGCGGACGAGGCCTTCGACCGCTTCGCCCACCTGGCCGCCAGCATCACCCGCGCTCCCATCGCGATGGTCAACTTCATCAACGACGAGCGCCAGATGTTCCGGGGGCTCTACATTCCGCCAAACTCGAACGACGTCGCGGTCGATGAAGGCGCTTCCTGGGCCGATCGGGGCATCGCCTTCGACCTTCCCACCCGTCAGATGCCGCTGAGTCACGGCTTCTGCCCGCATGTCGTCGCCCAGCGGTCCCCCCTCGCGCTCGACGACATCCTCGCCTACCCCCGGTTCTCCGGAAACCCGGTCGTCGACGAACTGGGCGTGCGCGCCTACCTCGGCGCCCCGCTCGTCGACGACACCAACACCGTCATCGGCACCGTCTGCGTCCTCGACCGGGAACCCCGGCAGTGGGGGCGCGAGCGGCTGCGCGACATCCAGCACCTCGCCGAGGCACTGCTCTCCGAGATCCGGTTGCGCGACAACCTGCTCGCCCAGCAGCAGGAGATGTTCGCCGCCTTCGACGGCTCCCCGTTCCCCATCATGCTGACCGACGGCCCCGGTCAGGAGATCCGCTACGCCAACGCCCAGCACGCCGACACCTTCGGAGCCCCGGTGGCGTACGGCGCGATCGGCCTGGCCTACCCGCAGCTCGGCGCCGCCGGCCTCCAGCAGGTCATCGTCGAGGCCTACCACACCGGGCGCAGCACCGTCCTCAACGACGTCCGGATCCAGTCAGGCCGCCCCGACGTCCAGCGCGGCCAGCAGATCTTCAGTTTCACCTGCACCCCGCTGCGGGCCGCGCGCACCGGCCAGGTCAACGGTGTCCTCACCGTCGGCATGGACGTCACCGCGCAGTCCCGCACGGAGGAGGAACTCGGCACGCTGGCCGCCCTGCTGGTCGACCGGCTCCAACAGAACGGTGCCACCCCCGTCGGCCGCCCGGGCATCGCCGGGGAGTCCGGTCTCGTCCTGCCGAGCTGAGCCGCCGACCCGCCGTCCGCGTGCGGCGTCGCCGTCCCCCTCCGCACCACTGCCCGTCGATCCGTACCACCGCGCACCACCCACCACCGTGGCGGGGGGCGGGGGGGGGGG
>NZ_JBHWIJ010000036.1:38635-44897 GCF_042732255.1 Kitasatospora sp. NPDC059803
TGTCGGCCGACCCCCCACCCCCCCCAACCGCCAGCGAGACCCCACCCCCCCCCCCCCCCCCCCGGGGGGGGGCCCCCCCCCCCCCCCCCCCGCCGCCCCCCCCCCCCCCCGCGCCCCGTCCGGGGGCGGGCCCGAGCGGGTGAACCGTCCCCGCCCGCGCCCCGGCCGCGTCCCGCCCGGCGGCCGCCGATGGTAGGCATGGGCCGCATGGACTGGTTCGCCGCCCCCGACTACTGGTTGAGCCGACTGCTCGTCCAACGCCTGCTCGCCGGCCTCTACCTGATCGGATTCCTCGCCGCCGCCGCACAGTTCCGCGCCCTCATCGGCAGCGACGGCATGCTGCCGGTGCCCCGCTTCACCGCCCGGGTCCCGTTCCGCCACTCGCCCGGACTGTTCCACCTCCACTACAGCGACCGCTTCTTCGCCGCCGTCGCCTGGAGCGGCGCCGCGCTCGCCGCCGCCGTGACCGCCGGACTCGGTGACGCCGTCCCGCTCTGGGCGTCCGTCCTGCTGTGGGCGGTGCTCTGGGGGCTCTACCTCTCGATCGTCAACGTCGGACAGACCTGGTACTCCTTCGGCTGGGAGTCGCTGCTGCTCGAAGCGGGCTTCCTCGCCGCCTTCCTCGGCAACGCCGACACCGCCCCGCCCACCCTGGTGCTCTGGCTGATGCGTTGGCTGGTCTTCCGGGTCGAGTTCGGCGCCGGACTGATCAAACTGCGCGGCGACCGCTGCTGGCGCGACCTCACCTGCCTGCGCTACCACCACGAGACCCAGCCCATGCCCGGACCGCTCAGCTGGTTCTTCCACCACCTGCCCGACCCGCTGCACCGCGTCGAGGTCGCCGCCAACCACTTCGTCCAACTCGTCGTCCCCGTCGGCCTCCTCCTCCCACAGCCGGTCGCGAGCTACGCCGCCTGCGCCGTCGTCGCCACCCAGCTGTGGCTGATCGCCTCGGGCAACTTCGCCTGGCTCAACTGGCTCACCATCACGCTCGCCCTCGCCGCCGTCGACCCGGCCCGCGTCGGACTGCCCGTCCACGCCCGCGTCCACCCCGCCACGCCCGTCTGGTTCGAGGCGCTGGTGATCGCCCTGACCGCGGCCGTCGCCGTCCTGAGCTACTGGCCGGTCCGCAACCTCGTCTCCCGCCGCCAGGCCATGAACCGCTCCTTCAACCGGCTGCACCTCGTCAACACCTACGGCGCCTTCGGCAGCATCAGTCGCATCCGCCAGGAGGTCGTCGTCGAAGGCACCGACGAACCGACCCTCACCCCGCACACCGTCTGGCACGAGTACGGCTTCAAGGGCAAACCCGGCGACGTGCGCCGGCTCCCGCGTCAGTACGCCCCCTACCACCTGCGGCTCGACTGGCTGATGTGGTTCGCCGGCATCTCACCCGCCTACGCCCGCCCCTGGTTCCTGCCCTTCATCGCCCGCCTGCTCGCCGGCGATCCCGCCACCCTTCGCCTGCTGCGCCACAACCCCTTTCCCGGCACCCCGCCGACCCACGTCCGGGCGACCCTCTACCTCTACCGGTTCACCAGTTGGCGCGAACTGCGGGAAACCGGCGCATGGTGGCACCGCACCGCGCTCCACGAGTACCTCGCGCCGGTCGACCTCACCACCCTCGGCCGCGCCGGATACCGCCCACCCCTCGGCCGACGGCTCCGCACCGTCCCGCTGGACCGGCCGCAGCGGCCCGGGGCCCGCCCGGAGAGCCCGCCCGCCCGGCCCGACGGCCGTGCGCCCCAGTACCCGTCCGGCCCAACGCCCCACCACCCGTGCGGCCCTCCCGGGTAGCGGCCAGGCGGGGGGTATGGCACACGACACCCGCCCGTCGGGCGGTGGGTGCGTGCAAGGCTCGAACGGGCACCCGTATTCTGGGCGTCCACAACCGGCGGCCCGCCCGCGCGCCCCCCAGCCCCGCCCCCGGGGCACCCCGCGCAACCGGTCCGCCGCCCCCTCGCCGCCAGCCCCGCCGTCGTCGCCCAGAACCGGACCTCACATGACAGTGCTTCACTCGCGCAACGCCGACGCAGCCGACCCGGCGGACGTCGCCGACGCCGCAGACGTCAAGGACCCCCAGGACGCCAAGGCCACCACGGCGGAGACCGACCTCCGCGAGGACCTCGGCCGCTACGCCGAACTCGGGGCCTTCACCCTCACCGCCGACACCCACGCCTGGTACGCGGCCGTCGACACCGTCGCCACCCCCGAGGACGCCCGGGCCGCCTCCACCGCCCTCGCCGAACTGCGCGGCCGCGACCTCCGCCAGACCTGGGACGCCGTCACCGTCCTCGCCGCCGACGCCAAGCTCGACGAACCCGACACCGTCGCCAAGGCCGCACTCCTCGTCGAGATGCTCCAGCGCGTCCACCGCACCTCCGCCACCCTCACCACCGCCGCCTACGACGCCGACCTCGGCGCCCTCGCCGCCGCCACCGCCGACGGCACCTGGCGCCGCGAGAACGGCGTCAAGCTCTCCTGGCTGCGCGCCCGCTCCCTGCGCAAGCAGGCCACGGCCCTCGCCACCGACCGCCGCATCCGCCGCGAGGACCTGCACGAGGCACTCGCCTCCGCCGAGGTCGAACGCCGCGCCTGGGCCGCCCTCGCCCCCGCCGGCACCCTGCCGGTCGTCCCCGCCGACGGCGCCCTGGTCGAGCGCACCGCCCAGGCCTTCGAGGCGATCAACACCGGACTGCGCGGCCTCGCCCGGATGCTCCCCGACCACGACCTCGACGGGCTGGCCTTCGCCGAGCTCGTCGACCTCGTCGAGCGGCTCGCCGCCGACGAGGGCACGCTCTACCGCCTGCCCACCATCCGCGGGCTGCGCACCACCCTTGAGGAGGCGGGCCTCGGCGACCTGCTCACCGAACTCGCCGCCGCCCGGGCCGACCGCCGCGCCGCCGAAGCCGCGTTCGCCGCCCGCCAGGCCCTGGCCGGCGGCCAGCGCGACGGGCTCGCGGGGGAGGGCAGCGCCGTCGAGGCCTCGGCTCCGGCTCCGGCTCCGGCTTCGGTCGAGGAGACGGTGACCGACGCGGACGCGGACACGGAAGCAGACTCGGGCGACGCTGAGGCTGCGGCCGTGGTCAAGACGGCCGAGGCAGCCGAGGAAGAGGCGACGGAGGAAGCCCCGTCCGCTGTCGTGGTCTCCCTCCCGGCGCCGTCCCCGGCCGCCGATGACCTGGTGGCCGCCGCGACCGCCGCTCTGGCGGAGGCCGCGGAAACCACGGAGCCCGAGGCCGTCGTCGAGGTTTACGCTGTCGAGGTCGAGGTCGAGGTCGAAGCCGCTGTCGAAGCCAAGGCCGAGGTCGAGCTTGCGGAGGAGGCGCCGGTCCTGGAGGCCGCGCCCGTCGTCGAGCCGGAGACGACCGAGGAGGCTGCGGAGCCCGAGACGGTCGCCGAGGTCGCCGCGGTCGAGGCTCCCGTGGCAGAGGCGGACGAGCCGGCGGCTGAGGTCGAGCCGATCGCTGAGCCCACAGTTGTCGTGGAGCCGGTGGCTGAGGTTGAGGCCGTCGAGGAGGCGCCTGCCGCCGTCGTCGTGGAGCCGGTCGAAGCGACCGAGGCCATTGAGGACGTGCAGCCGGTGGTCGAGGCCGAGCCGGTTGTTGAGCCCGCCGCTGTTGCGGAGCCGGTGGCTGAGGTCGAGGCCGTCGAGGAGGCGCCCGCCGTTGTTGCGGAGCCGGTGGCCGTGGCCGAGGTTGTCGAGGTCGTCGAGGTCGTCGAGGTCGAGGTCGTCGAGTCCGCGCCCGTCGCCGCCGGGCGGCCCGAGAAGCCGGACTTCACGCCCGGCCGGCCCGTGACCGCCTACTCGGCCGACGAGCTGCTCGCCGTCGTCCGGTGGGTGGACGGTGACGGTGTGGAGCGTACGGAGGAGGAACTGCTGCGGGCGGCGATGAAGGAGCTGGGCTTCGCCCGCCTCGGGCCGCGGATCAAGGAGGCGCTGGGCGCCGCCGTCACCGCCGCGCGGGGCTGACGTACGAGCGGGGAACATCGGCGAAGGGCCCGGGACGCGGGATCGCGTTCCGGGCCCTTCCGCTGTCCCGCGCGGGTTCGGGGGTTTGTCAGCCCGTCTTGGTCCACGGCTGGCCGGTCATCAGCGCCTTGACGTTGGCCACGTACCCCGGGTTGGGGATGACCAGGCTGCCGACGACCTGGCCGGTGGCCGGGTCGGTGACGGTGTTGTAGTGCACGTTGCCCGCCCCGGCGTTGTACGCGGAGATGACGAGGTCGAGCAGCGGCGTCTTGCCGGTGGCCGGGTCGGGGGAGAGGTCGTACTTGCCGTCGAAGGAGGAGTCGCCGTAGTAGGCGACCAGCCAGTCGAGCAGCTGGGTGCCGAGCTGGACGTTCCCGGGGAGGGTCTTTGCGTCGGAGTTGGTGCCGAACTTGCTGTTCATCCAGCTGATCGTGTTCGGCATGATCTGCATGGTGCCGATCCCGCCGTCGCAGGCGAGGATGCCGGACTGCCAGCCGCTCTCCTGCCAGGCGATCGCCTTGACCAGGTTGACGGGCAGCGGCGGGAGCTTGTCGGTGCCGCCGCTGCTGAGGTTGAGCGTGCGGGCCTGGCCGGCGGCGGTGGCGAGGGCCGCGCCGACGGCCTCCTTGGGCTCGTCGGGCTGGGGCTTGCTGGGCTGGCAGCTGCTCTGCAGCGGCGGGACGTGCGGGGTCGGCGGCGCGGGCGGCGGCGGGGGAGCGACCGGTCCGGGCTTGGCGACCGGCACGGGGGCCACGACGGCGGGCTTGGCGACCGGGGGCGGCGTGGCGGGCGCGGCGGGCGGGCTGCTCGGGGCGCCGGGCTTGGTGCTGGTGGCGGTCGGGGCCGGGGTGGTCGGGGCGGTCTTGCTGGACTTGCTCGCGGACGGGTTCGGGCTGTGGGAGGCGCTGGCCGTCGGGGAGGCGGTCGGCGTAGGGGTGGCGGTCGCGGACGGGCTCGCGCTCGGTGTCTCGGTCGGCGTCCCGGTGGCGGCGACCGCGGTGGTGTCCGGCGCGCTGTTCTGGTGGTTGTCGGCGTGTTTGGTGCCGCAGCCGGCCAGGACGGCCGTCGAGACCGCTGCGGCCGACACCATGACCAGTGCTCTCCGGGATGCGCTCACTGCCACTGTGGTTCCCCCCACTCGTCACCGGCGGTCCCGGTGAGTGGCGGTCATCCTACGATGTGATGTTCATGCCCCCTGTGAACGGGTGGTCCAACGCGTGCGCGAGGACCGTCGGCGCCGTCACCAGGGACGGTCCGTACCAGGTCAGGTGGCGTCCGCTGACCAGCGCCGCCGGGACGCCGGGGAACGCCTCGGGGCCGTCCTGTGCCGTGAAGCGGTACGGCTCGTCCGGGAGGACCACCAACTCGGGTCGGCAGGCGAGCAGTTCGGGCAGCGGAACGGCCGGGTAGCGCTCGGCGTGTCCGGCGTGGACGAGCCGGAGGCCGAGGCGGCGCAGCAGGTCCCCGGCGAAGGTGTCGCGGCCCAGGACCATCCACGGGCGGCGCCAGACCGGAACGATCGCCCGCGGGCCGTCCGGCGGGCGCCGGACCGGGGCCCACGCTGCCTCGGCCTGGTCCAGCCAGTCCGGGCGCGGGAGCGCGCAGGCGGCGGTGAGCAGCCGGTCGAGCGAGCGGAACGCGTCGTCCAGGGTGCGGATGTCGGTGACCCAGACCGGCAGGCCGGCCGCCCGCAGCGCGTCCAGGTCGGGGCGCCGGTTCTCCTCGTCGTTGGCGAGGACGAGGTCCGGGGCGAGGGCGAGGATGCCGGGCACGTCCGGGTTCTTGGTGCCGCCGATCCTGGTGACCGCCAGGTCGGCCGGATGGCTGCACCAGTCGGTGGCGCCGACCAGCAGCCCGGGGGCGGTGGCGGCGACCGCCTCGGTCAGCGACGGCACCAGCGACACCACCCGGCGCGGCGGGCGCGGGCCGAACCGGACGGGCAGGTCGAGATCGTCCCGCAGGACGGTGGGATCGGCCATCCGGCCACCCTACGCCGGGGGTCCGCAGACGGGTATCGGACGGGCGGCACGGGCATCGGACGGGCGATGGTCGGGCGGCGAACGGGCGGCGGATGGCGGGCGGGCGGACGGCGGGTGAACGGGCACCGGGCGGTGCGGAAATCCCCGGGAACCCCCCGGACGGTCCGGCCGACTACCTGGTCCGGGTTCGCACGACGGGCCCCTAGGGCGTGTCTGACAATTCCCGCCGGGCGCGCGACGCCGGGCATCCCGCCTGGACGCACCGGCGAAACGTCCAAGTACGACCCAGTACGAGGACGCTTCGCCGGCG
>NZ_JBHWIJ010000037.1:0-2700 GCF_042732255.1 Kitasatospora sp. NPDC059803
GCGCCCCCCCGCCGCCCCCGGCGGGCCACCCCCCGCCGCCCGGCCGAGGAGATATAGCCGCCGGTAAGATGATGCTGTGGGGCGCGGCCCCCCGCCCCCCCGCGCGGGCCCCCCCGCGCCGCGGCTTAACCCCACCACAATCCACCCCCCCGCCCGGGCCCCTGCCCGCCGGGCCTGGCCCCGGGCCCCACGTTCCAGGCGCTGCCACTCCCCCGCACGGGCCCGGGCGCGGATCCCACCGCCCCGGGTCCCGTCGTACCGGCTCCGCCCCCGCCACCCGACCCGTCCCACTCGCCCGGGGAGTCAAGGAATGCCGCTCCAACGCCATCTCAGCAAGGGCCGCGAGATCGCCCGAACCGCCGGGGACCACGCCTCCGACATGTTCGCCCCGCTCTCCGTGATCGGCCGCGGACTGCGCCACCACGCGGGCTGGGCCAAGGACCGCTGGAACGCCACCCCGAAGGAGCGCCGCGGCCCGACGCTGTTCATCTCCGCCGCGATGCTGGTCGGCGTCTACCTGCTGCCGCACGGCCTGCTGTTCGCCCTGATCGCCCTGATGGCCAGCTCCGCCTGGACCGGCCGGGCCCCCAAGCCGGCACCCGCCCCGCCCGCCCCGGACGTCGCCGACATCAAGCTCGGTGCGCTCTACGCGGCGCTCACGCCGTACCTGTGCGGCCCCGAGGACGCCAACCCGCTGTACCACTACGAGGGCCACTACAAGCGCGCCTTCGGCTCCTGGGAGTTCGACGACGAGGGCCGGCTCTCCCGGCTGGAACTCGGCTACCCGGCGTACTTCACCGACACCGAGCCGAGCGCGCGGGCCCGGATCGAGCAGGTCGTCCAGGGCAAGGCCGGCCGGGCCCGGGAGTACCGCTTCGACTGGGACGAGGAGTCCAACCGGCTGCGGATCGCCGCGCTCACCCCGCTGCCCGCCGACATCGTCGCCCAGCGCTTCGTGGCCGCCCCCGGCGAGATCGTGCTCGGCTTCACCGACGAGGACGGCACCGCCCGGACCATCCCGGTCTTCCAGGGCGGCGCGATCGCCCAGCAGCCGCCGGTCGTCTGGCGCACCGGCCCGCGCTCGGCCGAGCCGCACCTGCTGGCACTCGGCGTCACCGGCTACGGCACCTCCAGCCTGATCCGCTCGATCGCGCTCCAGGCGCTCCCGTACGGGGACCTGGTGGTGGTCGACGGCGCGGGCACCGGGGAGCACGCCTGCCTGGTCAACCGGCCCGGCGTGCACACCGTGGAGACCAGCCTGCACGGCGCGCTGGCCGCGCTGGAGTGGGCCTCCCAGGAGACCGAGCGCCGGCTCGCCGCGCTGAACGCCGCCCGGCACGCCGGCACCGCGCCGCCCGAGGACGCCACCCGTCCGCTCTGGCTGCTCCTGGACCACCCGACCGAGCTGAGCGAGCTCGCCCACGCCGAGGGCCGCCCGGACCCGCAGGACCTGCTGGAGCTGCCGCTGCGGCACGGCCGCGCCGCCCGCGTCACCGTGGTGATCGCCGACGACATCGAGGCCAGGGGCCGGATCACCGCGACCGTGCGCTCCACCACCCGGGCCCGGGTGCTGCTCGGCCCCGCCGGCCCCGAGGAGGGCCACGCCGTGCTCGGCGCGCCGCTGGACATCGTGCCCGCCGCGCACGCCCCCGCCGGCCGCGGCTACGCCCGGATCGGCAACAGCACCCCCGTCCGGCTCCAGGTGCCCGCCACCGTCGACCCGCTGGACGAGGAGGCCCCGACCCAGCTGCGGGACGCGGTGATCGCCCTGCTGCCGCACCGCGACACCCGCACCGAGGCCGCCGCCGACCTGCCGCCCCGGCCGGAGCGCCCGCCGGCGGCCCTGCCGGCCGATCCGACCCCCCGGGCCCACCCGGTCGACCTCGCCAAGGGCGAGCCGATGATCCGTTCCCGCCCGATCTCCTGACCACGGCGGACGGGGGCGGCGGCGCTCGTCGAATCCCGTCCCGGTAGGCTCGTCCAGGAAAGGCCGACCGATCACCAGATGTGAAATAGGTGACACCTAGGGTGATATCCACGGCCAGATGTGACAAATCGGGCGCCGATGGGTACAAACAGGGGCGGCACCACAGACGACGCATGTCCCGGGACGGGAATCTTCGTCGGAAGCCGAGCGTTGACCGAACGACGAAGAACAGCGACCACTAGTCCTGTGGGCTATAAGCCCGGGAGGCACGATTCATGAGCGAGCGAGCTCTCCGCGGCACGCGACTCGGGGCCACTAGCTACGAGACCGACCGCGGTATCGATCTGGCTCCCCGCCAGACCGTCGAGTATGCATGTCAGAACGGACACCGATTCGAGGTTCCTTTCTCGGTCGAGGCGGAGATCCCCCAGGCCTGGGAATGCCGCTTCTGTGGCCAGGAGGCGGTACTTCTCGACGGCGACGAGCCGGAAGAGAAGAAGGTCAAGCCGACGCGTACCCATTGGGACATGCTGATGGAGCGCCGGACCCGTGAGGAACTGGAGGAGGTACTGGCCGAGCGACTGGCCGTGCTCCGCTCCGGCGGAATGAACCTCGCGGTGCACCCGCGGGACACCCGCAAGAGCGCCTGACCTCGCTCCCGCCACGGCGGGAGGACGCGAAAAGGGACCCTGGTCACCAGGGTCCCTTTCGCGTTCCCGCCTCGCGTTCCCCGGGACGGGAACGCGGGACGGGAGGGGCGGTCAGCCCGAGAT